>JAILKW010000073.1 GCA_024693455.1 Lachnospiraceae bacterium | reverse complement strand
GGCAAAGGTCTGCCGATGAACCTTTCATCCTGTGCACCAACATAAAAGCTTCGTCAAAATTCCCGTCTTTAAGTGTTTCTTCTACTTTATCGTAGTCGAGTACCGATGCAAATTTATGAAGCAATCCAAGATAAAAATCCTCATCCCCCGAAAGCCTCATTATGGCTTTATCGGGATCTGCTCCCCACGCATATAGGTTTCCGAGTAATCTGTGATCTGTCATTTATGCCCCCTAAAAATCAAGCCTCCCATAACAATAACCGGGAAATGAACAATGTGTTATTTAACTCAGTCGGAGAAATCCCCCACCTCTAAGCGTTAGCGTCTGTCCCCCACCTGCACTTTGTGTGAAGGCGAGGGATTTCTTCGACTGATTTAAAGCTTATATTTTATTATTTTATTGAATTTTCTCCCTCAAATTCTTTCGCCAGATATTCAAAAAGTTTATTTTGATCTATGGGTTTTTCAAGCAATAGGTCTATACCCGCTGCCCTGCATCTTTCTTCCACGTCTCCTACAATATCTGCCGTAAGTGCTATTATGGGAATATACGGTGCATCCTGCTGCTCGCTGGCCCTTATTTCTTCCGCTGCCTCCGTTCCGTTTTTGATAGGCATCATCAGATCCATAAGTATTGCCTGATAATTATACGCACCTCTTTTTATATAAAGATCTACTGCTTCCTGTCCGTCTCCCGCTACTTCCACATGAATACCTTTGGTATTTAATATCTTTACAATAACTTCCGCATTGATCCGATTGTCCTCGGCTAACAATACATTCTTCCCGTAAAGCACCTGATCTTCATAAGTCGCTGATTTATGAGGCAAAAGTGCTATCTGCTCATCTGATGCCAGCGGATATGATAAAGTGACCGTAAATTCGGTTCCCACTCCTTTTTCGCTTTTACAGAAGATCGTTCCTCCCATAAGCTCGATAAGGTTTTTGCAAATATACAGTCCAAGTCCCGTTCCGTCATGATAGACATCATTATCTTTTCCCTGCTCAAAGGGTAAGAACATTCTCTTTTGGAAACTGTCACTAATTCCTATACCATTATCTTTTATAATATAAGTATGTATCGATACATCCCCACGATACCTGACATCTGTGTAAAACTCTACTTTTCCTCCGTTCTCAGTGAACTTAACAGCATTTGTCAAAAGATTAAGAAGTGACCTTTCAACATGCTTTACGTCCATAAGTACATATCTGTCATTTCCTCCATGGACCTGACTTACAAAGTCTATTCCCGCTGCTTCAGCCTGTTCCCTTATTATTCCGGAAACCGACTCTATAACGTCTTCCTCGCGCACCGTTGAGCTTAAAGACACCACTTTACCGGCATTGATACGACTCGTTTCAAGTATCTCCTCTATAAGAGAAAGAAGATATTCACTGCTTTTTTCTATCTTGGAAAGGTTGTCTCTTATATCATCCGAAAGGTCGCTGTTTTGTAATGAAAGCTGTGTAAGACCAAATATTGCGGTCAAAGGTGTACGCATATCATGCGACATCTGGGAAAGGAATGTCTCCTTTTCCTGACCTGATCTTACCGCTTCCCTAAGTGCCGTGGCCATCTCGTCTATCTGTTCCTGATCATCAACCTGTTTTGTGGTATCCACAAAGGTAAGTACCAGCCCTTTTAGAGTCTTCTTTTTTGACCCGTCTATCTCATCATTAAGATCGTGTTCCTGATAAGGCGCGATCCTTATCATATATGTTTTCCCGTTTATGGAAGCGCTGTGTTTTTCTATAGCTTCCATTGTCTTTAAAACACTATGACAAAGCTCGATAAGATCGATCGTGACAAAATTAAAGCTAATATAGCGAAGAGATCTTCCCACATCCTGCTCAACCACATTAAATTCGGAAGATATGTATTTTGTATACTTTCTGATGTTGAGATCCTTATCCACCATCAGAACTCCGACTAATGTAAGAGACAGGAAATTGGTCATATCATCATTTACCGATGCAAGCTCCGTAACCTTTGACTGATACTCCGAATTGACGGTATAAAGCTCTTCATTAACGGATTGAAGTTCCTCATTTGAGGATTGAAGTTCTTCATTGGCTGTAAGCAGTTCCTCATTTGCTGCCTGTAACTCGGCATTTGTTGATTCCAACTCCGTAACTGTCTGACGCAGATCCTCTTTGATGATCTTCAGCTCCTGCTCAAGATCGGAAATTCTCTGTGAAGCCGCCAGATCGATCCGGTATTCTTCCATATCTCCCGGAACCTGAATATTAGCCGGGATAAACGATACAGCTGTAAACTCGGTCCTTTTTCCGTGTCCATCCATTATGGGGTTAGCCACTATGGAAATAAACTCTGCGTCTTCATTAAATTGAACCGGTATCCCGGAGTAAGAAGCCTTGCCCGAATCATTTCTGGCTTCCTTAAGAACTGTGGAAAGTGCAATTTTAATATCGTCCCTGATAAGCTGGAAGATATCGAAGGTGACCTGTCCCACCGGAATGGATAAAAGTCGGCTGCAATCGCCGTAACTTCTGACAAGTTCGTTTTTCTCATTGATCATAACCGTAGCCGGCATGAGTTCCTCAAAAACTGAAGTATCCAGATCGTGGGATCTGTATTTATCCTTTTCCTCTTCTTCCTGTCCCATCATACGGATAGGCTCAAAGTTTGGTTCAATATTCTGCATCGTATATCCCAAACCATCAATGGACGGAGCTTTACCGCCCGCATAATGCATGAATATTTTTTCATCGGCGCAGACGGTTCTGAAAACATCATCATAATCTATAACCGACTCGGAACGGCCCAGGAAAAGATATCCCTTATCCGAAAGTGCCATATGAAAGATCGCAAAAAGATTTCTCTGCAGGATCGACTGGAAATATATAAGCACATTTCTGCAGCATACAAGATCCAGTTTACCAAAAGGCGGATCCTGAAAAACATTGTGCTGGGCAAATATTATCATCTTTCTTATATCGTGATGGATGACATATTTATTTCCTTTTCTCGTAAAATACTTGGATAATCTTGCTACCGAAACATCCTCTATTATATTGTTGCCGTATGTACCTCGTACTGCGGTAGCAATGGATTCTCCGTCAAGATCCGTGGCAAATATCTTAACATCGTGATGGATTCCCATCTCCTCCATAACTTCTGCGAAAAGTATAGCCACAGAGTAGGCTTCCTCGCCTGTCGAGCAGCCTGCCACCCAGACCCTGAGTTCATCATCGGGATCTGCATCAACTATAAGTTTCTTAACAACAACATCCTTTAATACATCGAAATAATCCGGATCCCTAAAAAAGCTCGTAACACCTATCAAAACGTCCTTAGCAAGAAGTTTTGCTTCTTCGGGATTATTTGTCATATATGAAACATATTCACGCAGATTTCGATTATGTGTAACCACAAGTCTTCGTTCTATACGGCGAAGTATGGTGGTCTGCTTATAATATGCATAATTAATATTGGTAACACTTTTAAGAATGGAAAAAACTTTTGACAAGAGATCCTCATCGGTAGCCTGAAGCTGTGCCCCTGCGTCTACCATGGACCTTGCTATATGTTCAAGCTCCCTTGCTATAGAATCCGGCTTTAAAACAAGATCTACGAATCCCGTATTTATTGCGTTTCTGGGCATACCGTCAAACTTGGCCGACTCGGGTGCCTGAACCAGTATCATACCATTGGTTTCTTTTATGGAACGTATACCGTTAGTCCCGTCCGATCCCGTTCCCGACATGATAACAGCTACCGAACGATTTTCATAGGCTATTGCAAGCGACCTGAAGAAAATATCAATGGGATGACTGATCTCCTGAGGATCCAGTTCTTTAAGATTTAATTGTCCCCCGGCAATCTCCACACTGTATTTGGGGGGGATCATGTAGATATGATTACGCTCAACTATCATACCATCCGTTATCTCCGTAACCGGCATGGCAGAATACTTACCTAAAATATCAGCAAGCATACTCTTATGATTCGGAGCCAAATGCTGAATGATGACAAAAGCCATACCTGTATTAGACGGTAAAAAAGTCAGAAATTGCTGAAGTGCTTCGAGTCCACCCGCAGATGCTCCTATACCAACCACACAATGAGGAGCAAGACTGACGGAAATATCAGATCGTAGATTCATGGTAATCTCCTTCCCTATTTGATAATACCAATATACGGATGATCTAAGTTTCAATTTATAACATATATAATAAACCTTATTAAATGAAAAAAAAAGTAAAATCTATTGCTTTTTTTTCGTTTTCGTGATATATTTTTGTAGCATTTCCAATATTTTTGAAAGGTTTCTAATATAATGTCTGAATTTATTGATAAAAGAATTCTTATTGCCGATGATGATGAAATACATCTTGCTATAATCGAAAAAATGCTTAAAGAATTGGGAGCTGATGTCATATCTGTTCGTGACGGAGGCGAGGCCATCGATACATACCGTGATGAACACGGTAAATTCGATCTTTTGATCCTGGATCTTATAATGCCGAAATTCGGTGGTCTGGATGTAGCTCAAAAGATCAGATCCGTAGATGCTATCCCGGGTGCATTAAACATACCAATAATCACAATGACTGCACACAATGGCAGTTATGATCCTGATCGTGCAAAAGCAGTCAATATATCAGAGCACCTCATAAAGCCCATCGATCCCGAGGATCTGCTTAACGTAATCCGTAAATACTTAAACTAATAAAAGCCCTGCACCTTTGTTTTCAAGATAAACAAGGGTGCAGGGTTTAAGTTTATAATGATGTAAAATTTCGACCACTATGATCAAATACCGGGAATCTCTTCCGATCCTATCCCCGTTTCAGCAGTATTCGTCCTAATATTATGAATAGCACAGCTCTCTCCGCTGATGGAAACATATGAAAAGCGTTTTTTATCCGGTAATATTAAAATAACCTCATAATTCTCGTTCTGATCTGAGATACGTATCCTCATTCGATCATCAAATCGTACA
>JAILKW010000068.1 GCA_024693455.1 Lachnospiraceae bacterium | reverse complement strand
AAACAGCATTCTTGATTTTTCAAAGATCGAGGATGGCAAGATGGATATAATCCCTGTCAAATACGATACTGCCTCATTTATAAACGACATCGTCAATTCCGTGCTACAAAGAGCAGAATCAAAAGGACTTGCGTTTAATATCCAGATTGACAAGTCCATTCCCTGTACTCTTATAGGCGATGATATGCGCTTCTCACAGGTGATCATCAATCTGCTTACCAATGCAGTGAAATATACGGAAAAAGGCAGTGTGACTTTCACATTAAAAACCAGTCAGATAACCGGAAATAAAATAAAACTTTTTGTATCCGTTAAAGATACCGGAATAGGCATAAAGGATGAAGATCTTGGTCGGTTATTTGAATCCTTCGAACGACTTGATGAGATCAGGAATCACAACATAGAAGGAACGGGACTTGGTATTTCAATCGTAACAAGTCTTTTGTCTATGATGGGCAGTAGCCTGCATGTTGAAAGCACCTACAGACAGGGCTCCGATTTTTCTTTTGTTTTGGAACAGGAAATTGCAGATGCAACTCCCATCGGTGATTATGAAAAGAGATTAAAAGAGATCTCAAACCGAAGAAACAGCGAAGAGCTCATTAATGCTCCGAAAGCAAAAATATTGCTTGTTGATGACAATGATATGAACCTTAAGGTAGCAAGAAATCTACTTAAGCTTTGTCATATCAAGTCCGATACTGCTTCTTCAGGAACCGAAGCGATTGACATTATGAGGGAAAAGAACTACGACATAGTTTTCCTTGATCATATGATGCCTACTCTTGACGGAATCGAAACTCTTCATATATTAAGAGAGGAAAATCTGATCCCGGACAATACAACTATGATCGCTCTTACTGCCAATGCTGTCGTGGGCGCAATGGAATCATATATTAATGAAGGTTTTGATGGTTATCTGTCTAAACCTATAGAGCTTAAAAATCTCATCAAAACCTTAAAGACCTATCTTCCCGGGGAAGCTTACGAAGAAGATACTGATAATGCTGCCTCCGCTGAAACAAACGATGAAGAAGAGGTCCTTGAATTTTTACCTGATGATAATATAAGTTCCGATATCTCAGGCTCGTCTTATGATTATGATATTCTTAAAGACGCAGGTATCGACAAGGAACTCGGTATAAGTTATTGTGCCGGAGACGAAAATTTTTACAATGAAATACTCGGCGACTTTGCTGCCAACTGCAGCAATAAGGTTCTTTCTCTTGAAGACAGTTATATGAATCAAAACTGGCATGATTACTCTGTTTTGGTTCATGCAATGAAAAGCAACACAAAAATGATAGGTGCAACCGCTCTTTCAAATGCTGCCAAAGAACTTGAAGATGCCGCCAACAAAGAGGATGTCGATTTTATTGATAAAAACCATAACGTTTTCATATCTTCATACAAAAAATTAGCCGGTTTATTAAACTAACGCTCAAACTTTCAAGGAGACTGTTTTGAAAATATCCAAAAGCAAAAAGGCTGCTATTCTTATTTTATCCGGGGTACTTTCACTCGGTTTTATATCTGAAAGTCTGATCCCGGACATTTTTAACAATGATGTCACAGGATCTGTAATTTCAGTAAAAGCCAAAAACGAAAGCCAACCTGACACAACCTTTCTTACTGAACTTTCCGGAAAACAAGCTTCTCTTAAAGCAAACTCGTCTGCTTCATTTAAAAACTGGAATAATAATTCCGCTACTGTAAAGAAGCTTAAAACCTACATTAAGAAAATTACCGACAGTTCGGATAAAACCAACTTCATACCCAAAAAAGACAGGATAGCCGTATTTGATCTCGATGGTACTCTGCTTTGCGAAACTTATCCTACCTTCTATGAAAGACTGATGTTTATTAATTATGCTCTTTACGATCATCCCGAAAAGGTCTCGGCTGAGATAAAGGCTGTAGCAAAGGATTGTGAAGAAAAAAGCGCTTCAGAGGTCCATAAGCTTTATCCCACTGATGTTTTGACAGGATATTTTGCAAAAGCATATGCCGGTCTGAGTGTTGATGAATTATATGATTATACGACCGAATTTGGCAAAAAAAGCACACCGTATTTTAAAAATTTAAAATACGGCGAAGCCTTTTATCTTCCCATGACAGATATCGTAAAATATCTTTATAAAAATGATTTTACCTTATATGTAGTAAGCGGTACGGAAACGACCTGTATCAGAGCCATTATCGGTAACTCTCCTCTTAAAGCTTACATTCAGCCGGATCACATAATAGGAACGGAATTTGAAATTAAGATCAAAGGCCATGAAAACGAGGCGGGCGATCATCTTTACGAGTACGAAGTCGGAGATGAGGCAGTTTACACGGGGAAATATTTATACAAAAACGTAAAAGCACGTAAGGTAATAAATATTATAAGAGAAATAGGTAAAAAGCCGGTTCTTGCCTTTGGAAACCGTTCAAGTGATAACAGCATGTGTTATTACACCATAAACGATAACCCTTACCCCGCCAAAGCATTTATTGTTGTTGCGGATGACGGAAAACGCGATCAGGGAAAATCATCCAATATGAAAAAGAAAATCTCGGAATATAAAGATTCGGGTATCGATCTTATTTCCATGAAAAATGAATTCACCCGAATATATTCCGAGAACATGATAGTCAATCAACGCCTCTAACCGAAGCGTTGGTTGATTTTTTTATTTATTTTTTTGTCCTACAAGCTCTCCTGCCCATTCAATAGCATCTTCTATATGAGGCCGGAAGTTCTCTTCTCCCACTTCTTCTATAAAGCCATCCTTTTCCATCGTCCTGCGAGGCTGTTCATTTACATGTGAGAACACCAGGCTGACTTTATTCTTTTTACACCTGTCGCTTAATGCTCTTAAAGAATGCATTGCTGTTGCATCGAGTGCGGGAACGGAACGCATTCTTAAGATAACAACTTTCGTTGTCGTTGCAAAACCTATATCAGCTATTTTTTCAGCATCTCCAAAGAACAAAGGTCCGGAAACCTCGTAAACCCTGACATGCTTTGGCAGGGGTGTAAGGTTCATTCCGTCCGGATCTTCTTCCGGATCGTAGTTTTTCCATCCCTTGATCTCAGACTCTTCACTCATACGCTTCATGAAAAGTATAACAGCAAGCCCCATACCAAACTCAATGGCTACCACAAGGTCAAAGACAACTGTGAGAATAAATGTTGTCAGAAGTACGATTATGTCACTCTTGGGAGCTGTTTTACAAAGATGGACCACTGTTCTCCACTGACACATATTATATGCCACCATAAACAAAATGGCCGCTATGGTCGGCATGGGAATAAGTGCCGCATAAGGCATAAGAATAACAAGGACCAGGATCAGTACAAGTGAGTGAACCATTCCGGCTACCGGGGTCCTACCGCCGTTTTTTATATTTGCTGCCGTTCTTGCTATCGCGCCCGTAGCCGGAATTCCGCCAAAAAGCGCCGAACCTATATTTCCGACTCCCTGTGCGATAAGCTCCATATTGGAACGATGATGTGAGTTGATCATACTGTCTGCCACAACACATGAAAGCAGCGATTCGATGGCTGCAAGTATTGCTATCGTAAAACCGTTTGAAAGGGATTCCCTTAAAGCATCAAAGGTAATATTTGGTACGTGAAGAGAAGGCAATTTGTTACTTATGGTGTAAAGATCACCTATTGTGTTAACCGGAATATCCGAAAATTTAACCACAAGAATTCCAACGATCACCGCGATTAAAGAACCGGGGATCTTTTCACTGATCCTGGGCCATACAATAAGAATGACAAGACTTAGCACACCGATCCCAAGCGCGTAGTAATTAATACTTCCGATATTGGATATAACGGCATTTATCTTATCTTTGGTTTCAATGGTAACTATTCCCTCAGGATAAGTAAGTCCCAAAAAATCCTTTATCTGTCCAATAACTATAGTAAGGGCTATTCCGGCTGTAAAACCGGTCGTTATCGTATATGGAATAAATCTTATAAGTCCACCGAACTTAAGCACACCCATTATGATAAGCAAAACACCTGCAACCACCGTAGCCAGGATCATTCCGTCCATTCCGCTTTTATTTATTATTCCGGCTACGATTGTAGCAAAAGCTGCGGTTGGCCCGGCAATCTGAACACGGCTTCCCCCAAGAAAAGAAATAAGGAAGCCTGCTACTATAGCTGTATAAATACCTTCTTCCGGTCCCACCCCCGATGCGAGGGCAAGAGCGATAGACAAAGGAAGTGCGATGATAGCCACAATGACTCCGGAAACAGCATCTGTTCCGAACTGTTTGGCATCATAATGCTTCATGGTACTAAAGAGCATAGGCTTGATCTTTTCTTTACTTTCGTAACTCATTTACTCACCTTCCGTTTCTTCATTTATGAATGTTTTCTTACGATATCTGCTATGATATCAGCACATCTTTCCGGACCGATCTCTCCGGTATTTAAACATATATCGTAATTATGATAATCTCCGAGTTCCATATGCGTATACTGTTTATAATACGTTTCTCTTAAGATATCATGTTTCTCCCTTGCCTTATTGGGATCAAGCCCCTCATTCTCCTTAAGCTCCGATGCGCGTTTATTTCTGACTTCCTTATCGGCATACAAAAATACATTGAAACTGGGAATACCTGCCTCGTTTAAGACAAACCCTCCGCAGCGTCCCACTATGATACATGGCTCTTTTGAAAGACTTAGGATAACCTCTTTTTGAGCGTGGAATATACTGTCATAAGAACTGGTATAGACCATGGCATTATTCATAAGGCTGTTTAAGAAACGGGTGGCCTTACTCATAGCTTCTCCCTCTCTTTTGATATCATCTTCCGAATAACCGCTTTTTCTTGCGGTTTCTTTTACGAAATCTTTATCATAGTAAGGAATTCCCAGATCGTCGGAAAGACGCTTTGCCACGGTTCTTCCGAATGCTGCATATTCCCTGCTTATCGCAATTATAGGATATTTTAATTTTTCCATTTCATTCCTCCTATTTGTTTTCCAGACCGACCGGATTTTTCTTACTGTTAATATAAAGGAAGATAAGCCCTCCCAAAAGTAATGCTATTCCTATCATATCCGTTCTCATAGCCGGATGGATCAGCATAAGCCCACCGGCCGCGATAATGATCCTTACCAATGGATTCATGTCTGTAAAACAAAAACCTTCAAGTGCTGATGCCAGTCCGAACACACCTAAAACAGATGTAATACAGATCAATATCACTGAAAGGACATCCGTATCTATAAGAAGCATCGCAGGATTATAACAAAACATATAAGGAACGATAAAAGCTGCTATGGCAAGCTTTGATGCCTGAAATGCCGTCCTCATCGGATTACTTTTTGCGATCGCCGAACCCGCATATGCTGCAAGCGCTACGGGCGGCGTTATATCTGCCACTATTCCGAAATAAAACACAAAGAAATGCGCAGCCATGGTGGGAACTCCCATCCTGATCAGAATAGGAGCCGTTGTAGCCGCCATGATACAGTAGTTTGCAGTCGTGGGAACTCCCATACCTAGAATAATACAGCAAAGCATTGTAAGCACAAGCGCTATTATGAGATGATCTCCCGCTATTCCGACAATGGCATTTATAAGGTCGTTGGCAAGCCCCGTCATTGTAATCGATCCGGAAATGATTCCTGCCATACCACAAGCCGCTCCGACTGTAATTGCACTTCTTCCGCCCTGTTCCAGTGCGGAAAGGATTTTTTCAAAATTAATCCGGTTATCCTTATCAAACAAACTCACTACGATTGATAAAAGAATAGATATCGCAGCAGCCTTTTGCATTGTCATATAGTTTCCCGAAACCCAAAAAACCAGCATGACAAGAGGTATCAACAGATAAATCTTTTTTATAAGCTTTCCTGCTTTTGGAAGTTCTTCTTTAGGTATTCCATGGAGACGAAGTTTTTTTGCCTCCAGATGAACAGATATAAAAATACCAAGGAAGTACAGAGCAGCCGGCAAAATGGCCCTTCCTATAATATTTGAATAAGGTACACCGACAAAATCCGCCATAAGAAAGGCCGCAGCCCCCATGATGGGAGGCATTATCTGTCCTCCTGTCGAAGAAGCCGCCTCAACTGCTCCCGCAAACTCGGACTTATAACCGGTTTTTTTCATCATGGGAATAGTAACGGCTCCCGTTGTTACCGTATTTCCAACAGAAGAACCTGAAACCATTCCGCATAAAGCAGACGAGATAACAGCTACCTTTGCCGGGCCTCCTGCAAATTTTCCCGCAACACAGTTGGCGAGTTTTATAAAAAATTCAGATATCCCGGTTTTTTCCAGGAAAGCACCGAATATAATAAACACCACTATGAATTTTGAACACACATTAACGGGTGTTGAGAAGATACCTTCCTTGGTGTAAAAGAGATTTCTGACAAGATACTTAAGACGTCCGAAGAAGTCGGGATTGGTAAGTCCGTAGCTTAATGCATAGATCACAAAGAAAGCTGCAACTATCAAGATCGGAATGCCTACGCAGCGTCTTGTCACTTCCACCAGGGAAGCTACAGCGATGATCCCAATGATGATCTGATACCACTCAAATCTCGTTCCCTGGTTTATTATCGCATTGGCATTGAAGGTAAAATACAAATATGATCCTGTTCCGAGTATCATGAATATCATATCATACAAAGGAATATGGTTAGGTCTTTGCTCTCCTTTTTTTGCCGGATATATCAAAAAGCCCATAAGAATGATAAGTCCCATAAAAGAAGTAAGACGTATTTCTTCCAGGAAAGTAGCAAACAATGTCACATAAATGCACCAAAGAGAAAATGCGACAAGGATGAGAGTTATCACCATCTTCGGTTTTCCTTCCCAAATACGTGTATTACTCTCTCTGTCGTATTTTTTCATGACAGCGTCTATAGTCTCAGCCGAAACTTCCGGTGCAGACGCATTTTTATTAATATTTTCACTCAATGTATCTTCCTCCATTTTACTTAGCTTCGGCTTCGGTATTTACCGTATATCCTTTTTCCTCATAATACTTTGCAGCGCCCTTATGATAAGGTACCGTCATAATATCAGTTGCGGTATTAAGATCTAACTCCTGTCCCTTGGCATTTTCTTTTGTTATATCTTCAATATGGTCAAATATAGCAGCCGTCAGATCATATACCGTCTTTTCATCTGCATCCGCCGACACTATAAGTGTTGCTTCCACCGTAACCGTCCGGATCTCATCATCCTGTCCGGGATAAGTACCTGCAGGAATGGCATACGCCTTATAGTAAGGACATTTTTCTATTATCTTTGCCTGCAATTCATTATCCAGACCTATAAGTTTAACTCCGTTCGTGGTTGCAAGTTCTGTAATAGCCGTTGTCGGAGGTCCTGCCACAATAAATGCAGCATCGATCCTTCCGTCTTTTAATGCTTCTTTGGAATCTTCGAATGACTGATACTGAGGTTTGATATCCTCCAAACCGATATCAGCGGCTTCAAGCACATCAATGGCATTAAAATACACTCCTGAGCCCGCCTGACCGATAGAAACTCTTTTTCCTTTTAAATCCGATACCGTTTCTATCGATTTGTCCAGGGTAATGATCTGAACCGTCTCTGCGTAAAGCGAAGCCAATACACGAAAAGCCTGAGTTCCGCCATCTTTTTCAAAGGCTCTTGTTCCTTCCCAGCCATAAGTCATAACATCCGACTGTGTGAAACCGAGCTGAAAATCTCCGTCTTCAATACTTTGAATATTGACCTTCGAGCCTCCTGTGGAAACAGCCACAGCCTTAACGTCAGCATAGTTTTTCATATACTGGGCAATAACTCCACCATAGGAATAATAGGTCCCGGCTGTACCACCGGTTCCAAACATCATTCTTTTGGATTGTGAGCACCCCGTAAGGGCAGCTGTGATCATACACATGCATAGCATAAGCCCACACAACTTTTTCATAGTCTGCATAATTTTCTCCGTTTCTTATTTTTTAATCCACTGCCTCGTATCAAAACTCCCCATTGAGTCATCCTTACCGGATCGGGTTTTCTTTATAAAAGTCCCGTCCTTTACATGTGGACACACAGATTCATTTATACCATAAATCGATCTTTAAGGAAATAGTATCATTTAATAAGTAGTTAATTTCTCCGACTGAACCAAAAACCGCAGAGCACAAAGCTCTGCGGTCTGCCTATCATTTTTTCTTTATTTTTTTAATCTTACTCCATTTAGAATAAACCTTTCCGTCTTTTGTAGTGACATATGACCGAATTCGGACAAACGTGTTCTTTTTCAAAGAAAGCTTTTTGACAGTAAATTTTGCGGAAGGCGCATCAATTTTTATTGTCTTCGTAACTTTCTTTGTAAATTTTTTGTTTGTGGAATAAGATACCTCATATCCGGTAACGGAACCCGTTGACTCTTTCCATTTTATTACCGTCTTCTTTTTATTTGCCTTAACCGATTTTATTGAAGGGACAGAAGGTTTTGTAATATATGAAACAGTTTCCTTTTCAGGCAGAACCCTGATATCACCTCTGGCCTGACCATACAATTCAGCACTAAGCTTTCCTTTTAATTCTTTTTCAATGTAGTCACAAACTATCTCTTCGAGACTGAAGCCCGTATCAAAAGAAGACTCCGCTGTCTTTATTGCGTAAAAAGTATCTCCGCCCGCTGCCACAAAGTCGTTGGTAACTATCGCATAAGTTTCATTTTCGGAAAAAGGTTTACCGCCTATACTTTCGATACTGACCCTCTGAATAGATTGGGGTGCAAAATAATTTGTTCCCGGATAAGCCTGACCCTTATCGTAAGTCTTTGCAGTGTCTATCGAAAACTTTATACCCTTTGTCTGAGGAAATCCACCTTCGCTCTCTTCTATTGTAAATGTTGCGGCTTCAAGAACTTCCAAAATAACTTTTCCCGGAACATAAGCAACACATACCGTATTTCCAAAAGGCAGGATCTTATTGATATCCCTTTTAGTGATATCTCCGATATCAAGACCGGCTCTTATTCCTCCACCGTTTTGAAGTACGATGATATGATCATCATCTACCTTCATTTCATAATTTTTATCTTTAAGTGCCCACATCAGAGCATCTGTTATAAGATCTCCGGTATTGGTCTCATAGAAGCGATTCTCAGCTTTTACGGAAGCAAATCTTACCTCTGAATATGCAAGCTTCTTATCATATATCTTGGCAATCTCATTTATAACCTTATCAGCCTTTGCCTCAACTTCTTCATCCTTCTTAAGGCCTTCCGTATCAACAAGATAGTGATCCGTGATCTTTGCCGTGGAATCATCTATAACAGCAACACCTATATTATCGAATTTGGTTCCTGTTGACTGTATGGGCTCACCGTCAGCCGCCTCCGTCATAACCGTATGTGAATGACCGTCAAGCATAAGATCTATACCCTTTGTATTATGATAAACATCTACAGAGCGATGTCCGTCGGCTTTGGATTCCTCATCCATACCAAGATGAGCAAGTGATATTATGATATTCGCACCCTTTGACTGCAGTTCTTTGATCTGTGCATTCGCACAATCATAGAGTTCTCTCTTTCCGTCTTTATTGGAGTCAAATGTAATACCCTGAATCATAGCCGGATTTGATTTACTCTGTGTCTCCGGTGTGTCCAGTCCGAAAAATCCTATCTTAACCCCTGTTTTTGTGGTGTAAATTATATTCCCGTCAAAATAGGTTTTTCCGTTTTCTTTCATATCCGCACAAAGTACTTTGAATTTCGTGTCCGAAAGTTTACTTTTTAAATTCTCCCACCCAAAATCAAACTCATGATTTCCAATGGTAGAATATTCATATCCGGCTGCTTCCATAAGATCTATTGCCGTCTGACCTTTTGAAAGATTAACCCAGGGATCTCCCTGCATATAATCCCCGGCGTCAACCGTTATAACCTCTGCGCCGGCATCTTCAAAATCATCCTCCAACTCTGCAATATATGCATAACCGTCTATCTGACCATGTACATCATTGGTATGAAGGATTACTGTCTTTCCCTTATATGAAGACGTTCCTCCGGAAAAAATCTCACTGTGGGTTTTCATTGCTGCCTTATATGTTGTCTGCTGCTCTGCGGCTCTTGCAGGCACCATAGGCAACATAGTAAGTGACAGTGAAAGTGAAAGTACGATCCCGTACAATTTTTTCATTCTATTTACCTCCCCTATCTTAGTATTGAAAAATTATCGTACAGTAGATTATATCTTAAAATGTTTTTCCTCTCAATACATAATGAGGCAAATAAAAATCACCCTGCCTGTTATGGCAGGGCAATATACATTCATCTTTTGATCTTTCGGTTCCAAAAAGAATCCGGCATCACTTTTACCTTATTTTATCAATTTAGGTATTAATTCCTTATATAGATAACCCGGTTTTTTGCCGTATCAATTCTCTTGTTTTTTCGCTTGTCTCAAGAGAATTCTTTTTCGGCTCATCCTTAAATAACATCATAAACTCATTTTCCAAAGAAAAAGGCTCCCATTTCGGAAGATCATATCCGGCCGTATCTTTTCCGTTCGGATCTCCGGTTTTTATAAAATTACTCCAGTATGAGCTTATCTGTCTTGCGAGATCGTAGTGTTTTCCGACAAAGGGTCTGTCACTTCTTGCAAGTGCATCATAGGCAAACCACATCTCACTACCGTGATAAGAACCTATATTGTCATCTCCCGGAATATCACCGTCAAACTCATAAAGATATGCTGTTCTGTTTTGACTGGCCTCTATATATCCAAACATAAGGGTTGCGATAACGATGGCCGGATCCTCCCCTTTTTTGCAAGGGCCTTGCAAAAATTCCATCTCGCCCCGATTGTATCCTGCAAGAACCGGTACTCTTTTATTTCGATCGTTAATATAAGAACTTAAAGGAGATTCTGTAAGTATTCTGTTATCCAAAGTCGGTCTGAAATGAAATCCCGGTCCGAGAAGCTCATCTACCTCTTTTAAAAGTTTTTCCGCAGGGATGGCCTGCAGATCTTCTAAAGTTTTATAGCCTCCCTTTTCCATAAACCTGTTACCGACCTCTTCGGATTGTGCCATGGTATTGGTAAATACAGGCATACCATCAATATCTCCTTCAACGCAGCTTTCAATGATAGCACCTGCTATCAATCCGTCTGTCAAAGGAGATGCGAGAAGACATTGTACACTCATAGCACCTGCCGACTGCCCGGCTATGGTTATTCGCTCCGGATCACCTCCGAAAGCTTTTATATTTCTTTTTGTCCAGGTCAAAGCCGCGATCTGATCTTCTATCCCGTAATTTCCCTTTCCCTCCGCGGTATAAACAGACGAAAGTGCATCACAGGCGAGAAATCCAAAAATTCCCAGACGATACTGAACGGAAACCACAACCATTCCCTTTGCTGCCATGTGTTCCCAATCAAATTCTATCTCAGCAGGATATCCGCCGGTAAATCCTCCTCCGTGAATATAAAATAATACGGGAAGATTTTCTTTATCACTTCGTGCGGGTGTAAAAATATTAAGATAAAGACTGTCTTCACTCACATCATATTCCGGCCCCGTAGGATGCATTTCTTTAGTCCAAAACGAATCCTTGTCAATTCCCGGAGTCCATTGCATTGATACAGGCGCATAATCATAGGCCTTTAATACACCATCCCAGGGTTCCATTGGAACCGGTGAACAAAAACGAAGGTTTCCTACCGGTGGCTTTGCATAGGGGACTCCTTTATATACTGCGATCCTCGGATCCCACCCATGAAGACCTTCTACAAGTCCGTTTTCGGTTTTAGCTATAAGTTTTTTCATATCAATACATACCTCCCGCCAAACTAAATCATCAGCTGTGTTTTTTCGGTACTCTCTTTTATCCTGATATTGGCTTTACGGAAAAGAATGCTGATACCAAGACCAATTACAAGTGCTATGGCCATAAATCCGAAAAGCACAAACAGATAGCGCCAGTAATCATTTTTGTAAAGCCCTGCAACCGCTTCTCTGGCTGCGCTTATTCCATAGACAAACGGCATATAATTATAAGCCACCTGATAAGGCTCCGGCAGTACCTCTATTGGGAAGGTTCCTCCGGCTCCCGCAACCTGTATTACCATAAGTACCACTGTGATAGCCTCACCTACTGCTTCAAAAGCAAAGGTAAGGGAATAAATAAGCAGCGTAAAACAAAGGCTTGTTACGGACATTGCAAACATCAGCATAAAAGGATGCTCACATTGTATTCCGACAAAAAGCAGTGCCCCTAAAACCGTTATTACAGTCTGGATCTGACCGATTATAAAAAACAACATATACCTTCCGAAGAATTCCTGAACATGATTTAGGTTTGTCAATCCCTCAATCCCCTTCGGCTTGGTATGGATTATAGCCACCTGTATCAGGGCTCCGACCCATATAGACAAGACGATATAAAAAGGTGCCATAGCCGAGCCGTTGTTTTCCATTGGATACATGGCTTTTGTCTTTATCTCTACAGGGTTGGATATAAACTCCGATATAAACTCAGGATCCGTCTTCATGATATCCAAAAAGCTTTGGTAATACTTGTTGGCTTTTAATTGTTCACTGCCCTCCCGTATCTTTCGGATCCTCTTTTGCATTTTAACTATATTTTTTCTGCTTTTTATCAGCTTATCCCTGCCAAGTGACATCATATCCGGATAACTCTTAAGCATACCTGTAAGAGAGGTGATCCCGTCATCCGCCATATTAAGCATATCTTTTACGTCTCCAACGGATGTCTTTACCGAATCCAGAGTGTTTTCAACCTGGGGAGCCACTTCGTCCTCATATGCCTTGGTCAAAGTATTGATGTCAGCCCTGCATTTTTTAACATCTTTCTTAACTGCTTCATAAAAAGCTTTTGTATCTGTTAAAGTCTTTGCATTAAAAGTCTGAATATTATTAAGATCATTACTGAGATTTAAAAAATCATTATCCACTGTATCCGCAGCTTCCCTGACATTTCCGGAGATAGAAACCGGGCTCTTCGATATATACCTGCGGATAGTATCAAACTGGTTTTTCCTGGTTTCCACTATCGTCCTTACGGCTTCGATCTTGGTGTTTGTACTTCTCGTTCCCGCTTCGGCAAGTTTTAGGATTCCCTCAACCTCAGTATCAATTCGGACTAATTCATCCCCTATAGCCGAAAGATTTACCGTAACAAGATCTCCCGCCGCATCTGCAGTATGTCCGGCCGAATCTACCGCAGAACGTGTCCCGTCTGCCAGTGTAGCCATATTGTTTTTTATCGTATCGGCTTCTCTTGTGATCTCACCTGCAGCATTTATCATATTGTTGGTGGCATCTATCAAACTGATATAGGTATCAAGAAGAGATACACATATTTCAAGGTCTCCTTCCATCTGGGAAAGTTTGCCCTGAGCCTTTCCTCCGGCAGTACCCTGATCTAAAGAAGTCTCAAGCTGTGATGTTACTCCAAATAAGGTCTGTGCCAAGGTACCTACGAATGTATGATTTACTTCGCTTTGTATTGTTGTCTTTACTTTTCCGGTAATCTTTGGTGCAATTGCATTCTTCTTTTTTTTCGCTTAATAAGATGTTTTTGCATATTTTTGTATTCCCGCTCTAGAACATATAAAACCGTGTAAAAAATTAACTGCCAAAACAAAACA
>JAILKW010000045.1 GCA_024693455.1 Lachnospiraceae bacterium | reverse complement strand
AAGACGGATCTTTATGATGAGAAGGAATACCCCGATGTCATTCTTCCGAACGGAAATGTGATACGCACGGTTTATACTTCCGCCATTGTACGTATAGCAGATGAGATCGACGTTGCATCCGATAGGAATCCGGAGCTTCTTTTTGATACATCACAACTCACCGAAGAAAGGGATATCGTTGCTTTCGGAACGCATAAGGCTATAAGATGGGTGGATGTTTTTAAGGACAGGATAGTGCTCAACTCTCTTCCGCAGGATGATATGTACAGGGAAAAGGTGGAAGACATAGCTGTAAAGATACAGGAAACATTGGATTATTGCAAAGATGTTGTAAGGAAAAGATGTGATATTCCTTTCACCCAGGAAAAGGTTGAAATAGAATACATCTCAGACGAGATGCGCCAGCCTATTAGTAAAGCATAGGCGGGGGTAAGAGGCTTGAATAAGGAATAAATATACTGCATTACCAAGGGAAGTCGCTCCGCGGCTTCTTTTATTTTGGAAAAAACTAAAACTTTAATATTTATTGTTAAATATGCGCAATTCATACTTGAAAAATAGAATATTTTTAGGTAGAATATAAATGTTCTGGGGCAAAGCCCCGTAAATTGAATTTATAGGAGGAATTTAAGATGGCAGTAAAAGTAGCAATTAACGGATTTGGCCGTATCGGTCGTCTGGCTTTTCGTCAGATGTTCGGAGCAGAGGGATTTGAGATCGTAGCAATCAACGACCTTACTTCTCCCGAGATGCTTGCTCACCTTTTAAAGTATGATTCAACACAGGGCAGATATGAGCTTTGCGACAAAGTTTCATACGGTGAGAAGTCAATCACTGTTGATGGCAAGGAGATCACAATTTATGCAGAGGCAGACGCTAAGAACCTTCCTTGGGGAGATCTTGGAGTAGACGTTGTTCTTGAGTGTACAGGATTCTATACTTCAAAGGACAAGGCTCAGGCTCATATCGATGCAGGTGCTAAGCACGTTATCATTTCTGCTCCCGCAGGAAATGATCTTCCTACTATCGTTTATAATGTTAACCATCAGAGCCTTACAGCAGATGACAAGATCATTTCAGCAGCATCTTGTACTACAAACTGCCTCGCTCCTATGGCAAAGGCTCTTAACGATTGCGCACCTATCAAGACAGGTATCATGTGCACAATCCATGCTTACACAGGCGATCAGATGACACTTGACGGACCTCAGAGAAAGGGTGACAAGCGTCGTAGCCGTGCAGCAGCAGTTAATATCGTTCCCAACAGCACAGGTGCAGCTAAGGCTATCGGTCTTGTTATTCCTGAGCTTAACGGAAAGCTTATCGGAGCTGCTCAGCGTGTTCCCACACCTACAGGCTCAACAACTATCCTTACAGCAGTAGTTGAGGGTGAGGTTACTAAGGATCAGATCAATGCAGCTATGAAGGCAGCATCAAATGAGTCATTCGGATACAACGAGGATGAGATCGTTTCTTCAGATATCGTTGGTATGAGATATGGTTCACTCTTTGATTCTACTCAGACAATGGTTCTTCCTCTTGACAACGGAACAACTCAGGTTCAGGTAGTTTCATGGTATGACAACGAGAACTCATACACAAGCCAGATGGTTCGTACAATCAAGCATTTTGGATCACTTCTTAAGTAATACAATAAATGCATAATTGAAGACCTAACGGGGTCCGGTCGGAGTGGACCGGACCCTTTTTTTAAACAAAAGGAGGTTTATATAATGGGACTTAATAAAAAGTCAGTTGATGATATCAATGTCAAGGGACAGAGAGTTCTTTGCCGCTGCGATTTCAATGTACCTTTGAAGGATGGCAAGATCACAGACGAGAATCGTCTTGTAGCAGCTCTTCCTACTATTAAAAAGCTTATCGCAGATGGCGGAAAGGTTATTCTTTGCTCACATCTCGGAAAGGTTAAGACAGAAGAGGATAAGGCTTCAAAGACACTTGCACCCGTAGCTAAGCGTCTTAGCGAGCTTCTCGGACAGGAAGTTAAATTTGCAGCTGATCCCGAGGTTGTAGGACCCAACGCAAAGGCTGCAGTTGAGGCTATGAAAGACGGAGATGTTATCCTTCTTGAAAATACACGTTTCCGTCCTGAAGAGACAAAGAACGGAGAGGCTTTCTCAAAGGATCTTGCTTCTCTTTGTGATGTATTTGTAAATGATGCTTTCGGAACAGCTCACAGAGCACACTGCTCCAACGTTGGTGTTGCATCACTTGTTGATACGGCAGTAGTTGGATATCTTATGCAAAAAGAGATCGATTTCCTCGGAAATGCAGTTGAAGATCCCGTTCGTCCTTTCGTAGCTATTCTTGGTGGAGCTAAGGTTGCTGACAAGCTTAATGTTATCAATAACCTCATCGAGAAATGTGATACTCTTATCATCGGCGGTGGTATGGCTTATACTTTCGCTAAGGCTCAGGGATATGAGATCGGTAAGTCACTTTGTGATGATACAAAGCTTGATTACTGCAAGGAGATGATCGAGAAGGCAAAGGCAGCAGGCAAGAAGCTTCTTCTTCCCGTTGACAGTGTTTGCATTGACAATTTCCCCGATCCCATTGATGCAGAGGTTTCTACCGTTACGGTTGACATTGATGCGATCCCTGCAGATAAGGAAGCTTGCGATATAGGACCTAAGACAGCAGAGCTTTTTGCTAACGAAGTTAAGTCAGCAAAGACAGTTGTTTGGAACGGACCTATGGGAGTTTTCGAGAATCCTATTCTTGCAAAGGGTACACTTGCAGTAGCTCAGGCACTTGCTGATACAGATGCTACTACCATCATCGGAGGCGGAGATTCTGCAGCAGCTGTTAACCAGATGGGATTCGGTGACAAGATGAGCCATATTTCAACAGGTGGCGGTGCTTCTCTTGAGTTCCTTGAGGGCAAGGATCTTCCCGGCGTAGTTGCAGCTAATGATAAATAAGGAGGACGTAATATAATGTCAAGAAAAAGAATTATCGCAGGAAACTGGAAAATGAACAAGACTCCCAGCGAGGCTAAGGCTCTTTGTGAGACTCTTATCCCCCTCGTTGGCAATGATGACGTAGAGGTTGTTTTCTGTGTTCCCGCTATAGATATTGTTCCTGTAGTAGAGGCTGTTAAGGGCACAAATATCGGTGTCGGTGCAGAGAATCTTTATATCGAAGATTCAGGAGCATACACAGGAGAGATCTCAGCAGATATGATCCTTGATGCAGGTGCCAAGTATGTTATCATCGGTCATTCAGAGCGCAGAGAGTACTTCAAAGAGGATGATGAATTCCTCAACAAGAAGGTTAAGAAGGCTATCGAGAAGGGCCTTGTTCCCATCCTTTGCTGTGGTGAGAGCTTAGAGCAGAGAGAAAAGGGAGTTACTATTGACTGGATCCGTCTTCAGATCAAGAGCGATCTTGACGGAGTATCAGCTGCCGATGCAAAGAAGGTAGTTATCGCTTATGAGCCTATCTGGGCTATCGGAACAGGAAAGACTGCTACTTCAGATCAGGCAGAAGAGGTTTGTGCAGCTATCCGTGCCTGCCTTGCTGAGATTTATGATCAGGAAACAGCAGATGCCATCCGTATTCAGTACGGCGGATCAATGAATGCAAGCAATGCTGCAGAGCTTCTTTCCAAGCCCAATATCGACGGTGGACTCATCGGTGGAGCTTCACTTAAGGCTGATTTCGGACAGATTGTAAACGCATAAGATTACTTTCATTATTGAAAGTCTTAAAAGATTCTATTACGGGGTTCGGAAACGAACCTCGTTTTTTCTGAAATATGAAATACCTTTGATTCGTAAAGGAGAAGGGATTTGGGTAAGTACAAGACAAAAGAACCCGTATATAAAGGAGTTGCTAAAGTTCCGGTGGTGCTTCAGATGGAGATCGCGGAATGTGGTGCAGCCTGCCTTTCCATGGTAATGGGTTATTATAATAAATGGATACCTATGTCAAAACTCAGGATAGACTGCGGTGTTTCCAGAGACGGATCCAACGCCAAAAACATTCTCCGTGCGGCCAGAAATTTTGGATTTACCGCAAAAGGGTTCAAATTTGAACCGGAGGATCTTAAGAAAAAGGGAATGTTTCCCTGCATAATACATTGGAATTTCAATCACTTTGTGGTTTTAAAGGGCTTTAGAGGAAATAAAGCCTATATTAATGATCCTGAAAACGGCAGTACCTCGGTTTCAATGGAAGAGTTTGACAAGGCTTTTACCGGAGTTACCATTCTTATTACACCGGGAGAAGAGCAGACAGAAGAAGGCGCGAGAAAAAGTATTTTCAGCCATGCACTTGAGAGAATGGAAGGTGCATGGGGAGTTGCAGCTTTTCTAACTGTGGTAATGGCAGTTTCATATATCATAGGGATAATAAATCCTCTGCTCACCAGGGTCTTTGTAGACAGAATATTATCGGGAACGGATGAAAACTGGCTCATGCCTTATCTTGCCATTATGCTTTCCGTTGCTGTTATCTATATAATTGCCATGATAATAGAAAGAGCTTATAAGCTCAGGGTTAACGGTAAGCTTTCCGTTATGGGAAGCACATCTTATATGTGGAAGATACTTAATCTTCCGCTGGAATTCTTTTCGCAGAGGTCTTCGGAAGAGATAATAATAAAACACAGTATGAACGCCGAGATCTCAAGGACAATAGTAAATACTTTTGCTCCTCTTGTATTCGGAAGCATTATGATGCTGCTTTATCTTTTTGTAATGTTAAGACAATCCGTTATTTTAACAGTTGTGGCATTACTGGCTCTTGTGATCAATTTTTTTGTTACATCAATAGTTTCTTCGAGGAACGTAAATCGAATGAGAAGGCAGATGCGTGATGTGGCAAAGCTTTCTACCGCTACCGTGGGTGGAATAGCGATGGTTGAGAGCATTAAGACAAACGGGGCGGAGAACGGATTCTTTGAAACCTGGGCGGGGTATCAGGCGGCAGCCAATACCGGAGAAGTTTATCATTCCGGAAGAAATGCCACGCTTGGTTTCATACCAGAATTCATTACAGGATTGGCTAATCTTATCGTGCTCTTCCTTGGTACCGCCTTTATCATGAACGGAGAATTTACCATAGGTATGATCCTTGCATTCCAGGGATTTATGAGCGTATTTTTGTCACCCTCAAATGCCGTAATGGCAGCTGATTCCGCTATACTGAGGATGAAAACCGAGATGGAAAGCATTGAGGATGTAATGGCTTATCCCGAGGATGAATACCTGAGTATAGATAAAGCAAGATCTGCCGAAAAAGAGGAAGAAAACTTTAATAAGCTTTCGGGAAAAGTGGAAATCAATAATCTTTCATTTGGGTACTCAAAGCTTTCTGAACCTTTGATAAAGGATTTTTCAATGAAGCTTGAGACCGGAAGCAGAGTAGCGATAGTAGGCAGGTCCGGCTGCGGTAAATCAACTATTGCAAAGCTGATGTCAGGTTTGTATAAGCCATGGGACGGTCAGATCCTTTTCGACGGCAAACCAATTTATGATATCGACAGAAGTGTTTTTACGGGATCGGTTGCGGTAGTTGATCAGGATATCATTCTTTTTGATGATACAATAGAAAACAATATCAAGATGTGGGACGATACCATCGAAGATTTTGAGATGATACTGGCAGCAAGAGACGCGCAGCTTCATGAGGATATAATGGGAAGAAGCGGCGGATATCAGTATGTGATAGCTGAGGGCGGTAAGGATCTTTCCGGAGGACAGAGACAAAGACTGGAGATAGCAAGGGTTCTTGCCTCGGATCCTTCGATAATCATTCTTGATGAAGCAACCTCGGCACTTGATGCGAGGACCGAATATGAAGTTATTAAGAGCATTAAGGCCAGAGGAATAACGAGCGTTGTGATAGCGCACAGACTTTCAACAATAAGAGATTGTGATGAGATAATTGTCATGGATAGGGGTGAGATAGTTCAACGTGGAAATCACGATACCCTGATGGCTGAAGGCGGTCTGTATGCTGAACTTATAGCCGATGAGTAGGAAAGGAGAAGGTAGCTTTGGGTTGGTTTGATGAACAGATACGAACCAGAAAGAAAAATGATCAAAAGCTCTTTGACGATTCTTTTTACCGGCTGGCGGCGGCCGTTATGGGAAACAGAGCGGCCAGCGAGATGGATGATGAGAGGATAGTAGCCAAGGAAGCGTTGGATGAGATCCTCAAATTTCACCATTTGCGTCTTGTTGATATTCCCGAAGGAGTAAACGGAGTGGAAGAGGAACTTGAGTATGCGCTCCGTCCGCACGGAATAATGAGAAGGAGGATCACCCTTCAAAAAGGCTGGCAACATAATGCGTACGGTCCGATACTCGCTTTTAAAAAGGACAGTAACGAGGCGGTAGCTCTCCTGCCGCGTGAGCTTATAGGTTATTACTATGTGGACAGGCTTACCGGAGAAAAGATAAGTATAAGATCTTCAAATTCGGACGATTTTTTGCCGGAAGCTTACTGCTTTTACAAGCCTTTTCCGCTCAGGCCTCTTAAGGTGGCGGATATAGTAAGATATGTAGGCAATTGCATAGCAGCCGGAGATGTGGCGCTGATGTTCATTGCTACATTTTTCATGGTAATGACCGGAATGCTGGGACCAAAACTGGTTCAGATACTGCTTGGACCTGTGCTTAGGGAGGGAAATCCCGGAATCCTTATAAATCTTGGATTTTTCATGGTAATGGTTCTTTTGGCAACGCTTTTTATCGGTGCATCAAGGGATCTTATTCTAAAGAGGATCGCGGTTAAAACCAAGGTCTCGGTGGAGGCGGCGGTAATGATGCGTATACTGTCCCTAAGAAGTGATGTTTTTCGTAAATATAGCACCGGTGATCTTACGATAAGGGCAGCGAGTATCAGTTATTTTTGCGATATTCTTCTTAAGGATATAATGGACGTGGGGATATTTGCCCTGTTTTCGTTACTTTACCTTTTTCAGATCAATAATTTAGCACCCTCTCTTTTGGTACCGACACTTATCATCATATTCCTGCTGCTTGTATTGGATATTGTTTTCTCTCTTGTGGGAATGCCGGTTTCCGCGGAAAAGTCCGCAAGGGCTGCACAGGTATACGGACTCGGATACTCGATGGTAAGCGGAATAAGAAAGATAAAGCTGGCGGGAGCTGAAAAACGTATTTTTGCAGGCTGGACCAAAAGCTTCGCAAGGCAGGCAGAACTCGAATACAATCCGCCGGGAATCCTTAAGGCTGAGGGCATAATAAATAAGGCGGTCCTTTTAACAGGTTCCGTTTTAATATGTTATTTCGCGGCAGAGAGCAAAATGCAGCAGCAGGACTTTGTTGCATTCATGTTTTCTTATGCCCTTCTTATGACTGCGGTATCAAGAGTGGGAGAGCTTATAGATTCCATTTCCCGGATACCGGCGGTACTTGAACTTGCAAGGCCTGTTTTGGATGCGGAGCCTGAGATTTCCGAGGGAAAAGAGGTTTTGACCGGACTTTCCGGTTCCATAGAACTGAATAATGTATATTTCAGATATCAGGAGGATCTTCCTTATGTTATAAACGATCTTTCCGTCAGGATAAGAGCCGGCGAATATGTTGCGGTAGTCGGGATGAGCGGCTGCGGAAAGAGTACGTTGCTCCGCCTCCTTTTGGGCTTTGAAAAGCCAAAAAAAGGAGCAATATATTATGACGGAAGGGATATGGAAAGGATAGACCTTAAGTCTCTTCGAGGAAGGATAGGCGCGGTGCTTCAAAGCGGAGGTGTTATAAAAGGAGATATATATGAAAATATTTCCATCTGTGCGCCGGGTCTTTCCATGGAGGATGCTTGGAAAGCCGCTGATCTTGCGGGACTTGCAGAGGACATAAGAGCATTGCCCATGGGGATGAATACCATGATATCGGGAGATACAGGGACCTTCTCCGGAGGTCAAAAACAAAGACTTTTGATAGCAAGAGCCCTGGCATCAAAGCCCTCGGTTCTTATGTTTGATGAGGCTACGAGTGCTCTTGACAATAAAACCCAAAAAAAGGTTTCCGAGGCCATAGGAAGCCTTAAGTGTACAAGGATCGTTATAGCACACAGACTCAGTACAATAAAGGAGTGTGACAGGATATTAGTTCTTGAAGGAGGAAAGATAGTCGAAGACGGAAGGTATGATGAGCTTTTGCAAAAGGGCGGATATTTTTCAAAACTTGTGGAAAGGCAGCAGCAAAACTGACATAATGCACGGATTTTGGGTAAAATAAACGCGTATTTGTGGCATTTTGATTAATACAAAAAAAATAGAGTTACTTTATAATGGATTAGAAACTTTATTAATATAATCAGGAGGAGTATTATGGAAAAGTTTTTCAAACTTCAGGAAAACCACACCAATGTACGTACTGAAGTCATAGCAGGTATCACTACCTTCATGACCATGGCTTACATTCTTGCGGTTAACCCCAACATCCTGTCGGCGTCAGGTATGGATCCGACAGCAATTCTTATTGCCACATGTCTTGCTTCTTTTATCGGTACACTTTGCATGGCATTCATGGCAAACTATCCTTTTGTGCTTGCGCCCGGAATGGGACTTAATGCATATTTTGCATTTACTGTATGCGGCACTTACGGATACAGCTGGAAGGTAGCACTTGGAGCTGTACTTGTAGAAGGTCTTGTATTTATCATTCTTTCACTTACCAACGTACGTGAGGCAATTTTCAATGCGATACCTACAACACTTAAGCATGGTGTATCAACCGGTATCGGACTTTTCGTAGCTTTTATCGGAATGCAGGGTGCACATATCGTTGTTAATTCCGATTCTACACTTCTTACCTATGTTTCATTTAAGAATACCATCCATCAGGAAGGCATCTGCGCAATACTTGCTATCATAGGTGTGCTTATCATAGCTGTTCTTTATACAAAGGGAGTTATGGGATCGATCCTTATAGGTATCCTTTCAACATGGATACTCGGAATGATCTGCCAGGCAATCGGAATTTATATTCCCGATGTTGAAAATGGTTTCTATTCTCTTTATCCCAGCCTTGGTATCACAGACTTTACCAAGATCGGAGAGACTTTCGGAGCAGCAATTACAGGCTTTACAGACGGATCATTTTCAAATGTTGGAATTTTCAACTTTGTAACTATCGTATTTTCATTCCTTTTTGTGGATATCTTTGATACACTCGGAACTCTTATCGGATGTTCCGAAAAAGCAGGATTCCTTGATAAGGAAGGAAAGCTTCCCAATATCAAGGGAGCCCTTCTTGCTGATGCGGTAGCTACTACTGCAGGAGCAGTTCTCGGAACATCTACAACAACAACCTATGTTGAGTCATCAGCAGGTGTCGGAGCAGGTGGACGTACAGGACTTACTGCTGTTGTTACAGGATTCTTATTCCTTATAGCAATCCTTTTTGCACCTGTATTTACAGCAATCCCCGGATTTGCTACAGCACCTGCACTTATGTTCGTAGGATTCCTTATGCTTTCTTCTTTCCAGAAGATTGATTTTGCTGATTACAGAGAGAGCGTTCCCGCATATCTTGCGATCATCACAATGCCTCTTTGCTACTCAATCTCAGAGGGTATCGCATTCGGAATCATCGCTTACGTAGTGATCAACACAGTTTGCAACTTCATTATGAAGGATAAGAGAAAAGTTACACCTCTTATGTATATACTTGCCGTTCTTTTCGTTTGCAAGTATATCTTCTTATAAGATCACAAAATAATAAAATTGCAAAAACACCTTCGATATGATACTGTATTGAAGGTGTTTTTTTCATTTGATCACACCGGTAATGTAAATGCCAAAAAGGAGAAATGAAATTATGAAAAAGAAAATTTTAAGTGTGCTTTTAATGGGAACTATGCTTTTGACACTGGGTGGCTGCGGAGGCTCAGGTAATTCCGCTTCATCTGCCGACAGCGATGTTGCATACATAAAAGACAAAGGTAAACTGGTTGTAGGTATTACCGATTTTGCACCGATGGATTATAAAGACGACAACGGTGAATGGATAGGATTTGATGCCGATATAGCAACACAGGTTGCCAAGGATATGGGTGTTTCCGTTGAATTTGTAGAGATAGATTGGGACAACAAGATCTTAGAGCTTGAGAATAAGAGTATAGACTGCGTATGGAACGGAATGACACTTACCGATGAGGTGAAAAATGCGATGGAATGCACCAATGCGTATTGCAATAATGCACAGGTAGTAGTTCTTCCTCAGGATAAGGCAGATTCTTATCAGGATAAGGAAAGTCTTAAGGATCTTACATTTGCTGTAGAGGCAGGTTCTGCAGGAGAGGCAGCTGCCAAGGAGAATAATTTAAGCTATACATCTCTTACAGCCCAGTCAGATACGCTTATGGAGGTTTCAGCCGGTACTTCGGACGCTTCCATCATCGATCTTCTTATGGCAGGTGCCATGATAGGAGAGGGAACAAGCTATCCCGATCTTACTCATACGGTAGAGCTTACCACAGAGGAGTACGGAGTAGGATGTCGTAAGGGATCTGATCTTGCTGCTTACATAAATGATGAGTTTAAGAAGTTATATGAAGACGGTACATTGGAAAAAGTAGGTGAGACCTACGGAGTACAGGAAGCGATAATAGAGCAGAAATAATATGTTTTGGACGGTTACTTATTCATTATTGGAAGGATTCGGTGTAACGATAAGCCTTTTTGTGCAGACCCTGCTTTTTGCACTTCCTCTCGGACTTATCATAAGTCTTGGATCGATGTCTAAGCTTGCGGTCATTCGTACACCGATAAGATTTGTTATTTGGATCATAAGGGGAACACCCTTGCTTCTGCAGCTCCTTGTCATCTATTACGGCCCGGGTATCCTTTTAGGTGTTAACCTTTGGGGATCGGGAGATAACGGCAGATTTATGGCTGCTTTGTTTGCCTTTGTATTTAATTATGCCTGCTATTTTTCGGAAATATACAGGGGTGGAATACAGGCAATCCCGGCCGGTCAATATGAAGCCGGAGCTGTTTTGGGACTTACAAAGTCACAGGTTTTTAAAAATATAGTTTTGATGCAGGTAATTAAGAGGATAATACCTCCTATCTCCAACGAGATCATAACACTTGTAAAAGATACGTCTCTTGCGAGGGTCATAGCCGTTTATGAGATAATCTGGAACGGACAGGCATTTATCAAGAGCGAGGGAATAATCTGGCCTCTGTTTTATACAGCGGTATTTTATCTGCTTTTCAGCGGATTGCTTACAGTCGGTCTCGGTTACCTGGAAAAGAAGCTTGATTACTTTAAGTAGTCACAGAGGAATGTATAATGGCATTATTGGAAGTAAACAATATTCATAAGAAATTCGGGAATACGGAAGTACTTAAGGGCATCAGCTTTTCCATGGAGCCCGGGGAAGCCCTTTCAATAATAGGCTCATCCGGAAGCGGAAAAACTACTTTGCTTCGTTGTCTTAATTTTTTGGAGACTCCCGATAAGGGAAGGATTTCGGTAAAAGGCGACCTGCTTTTGGATGCCGATGATGCAAGTACTCAAAATGAGTCCGATATAAGACATAAGAGACTTCATTTCGGAATGGTCTTCCAGTCTTTTAATCTGTTCCCCCAGTATACGGCTCTTGAAAATATTATGCTTGCCCCCAGACTTTTGGCTAAGGAAAACGGGAAACTGAAAAGCGAGGAGGAAGCCATAAGAATAAGGGCGAAAGAGCTTCTTGATCAGATGGGACTTGCCGACAGAGAGGGGAACTATCCACATCAGCTGTCAGGTGGTCAGTGTCAGAGGGTGGCTATAGCAAGAGCACTTGCTTTAAGCCCGGATATCCTTTGCTTTGACGAACCGACTTCGGCTCTTGATCCGGAGCTTACGGGAGAGGTTCTTAAGGTTATTAAATCGCTTGCAGAAGAAAAGACTACCATGATAATAGTCACTCACGAGATGAGCTTTGCCAGAGATGTTGCGGATCAGGCAATATTCATGGATGGCGGAGTTATAGTAGAACAGGGTGACCCGAAGGAAGTTATCGACAATCCCAAGATGGAACGAACTAAGCAGTTCCTGACAAATTATAACAATGCATAAAATAAGCGGCAGCCAAACGGCTGCCGCTTTATTACATTCTATAATGCTTATCAATGATGGAAAAGACGAAGTCCGGTAAATGCCATTGCGATATCATATTTATCGCAGGTCTCAATTACATTATCATCACGGATGGATCCGCCGGGCTGTGCGATAAATTCAACGCCGCTCTTGTGAGCCCTCTCAACGTTGTCTCCGAAGGGGAAGAAGGCATCCGAGCCTAAGGATACGCCCTTCATTGTATCAAGCCAAGCTCTTTTTTCTTCTCTTGTAAATACGGAGGGCTTCTCGGTGAAGAGATTCTCCCATGCACCGTCTGCAAGAACATCCATATAATCCTCGCCGATGTAAAGATCTATTGTATTATCCCTGTCGGCACGTCTTATGTCGGCTTTGAAAGGAAGGTTTAAAACCTTTTCGTTCTGACGCAGATACCAGTTGTCAGCCTTGGATCCGGCAAGACGTGTACAGTGGATCCTGGACTGCTGTCCTGCACCGATTCCGATAGCCTGGCCATCGCATACATAGCAAACGGAATTGGACTGTGTATATTTAAGTGTGATCATTGCGATCGCAAGATCGCGCTTTGCTTCGTCGGAAAGTGTCTTGTTTTTGGTAACCACATTTGCAAAGAAGTCATCATCTATAACCAGCTCGTTTCTTCCCTGTTCAAAAGAAATACCGTAGACTTCTTTGATCTCAAGCTCACGGGGCTCATAATCGGGATCGATCTTTATAACATTGTATCCGCCCTTTTTCTTTCCTTTAAGGATCTCAAGAGCCTCAGGATCATATCCCGGAGCAATAACTCCGTCTGAAACCTCACGGGCGATTATTTTTGCGGTAGAAACGTCGCAGACATCGGAAAGTGCGATAAAGTCTCCGAAGGAACTCATGCGGTCAGCGCCTCTTGCCCTGGCATAGGCATTTGCAAGGGGAGTCCATTCAATATCCATGTCAGCTACCCAGTAGATCTTTTTAAGAAGATCCGAGAGGGGAAGACCGATAGCGGCTCCGGCAGGAGAAACATGCTTAAAAGAAGTAGCAGCAGCTATTCCGGTTGCACGCTTAAGCTCTTTAACAAGCTGCCAGCCGTTAAAAGCATCGAGGAAGTTGATATATCCGGGCTTTCCGTTAAGAACCTCGATGGGAAGCTCGCCGTCCTTCATAAAGATACGTGACGGCTTTTGGTTGGGGTTACATCCGTATTTAAGTTCTAACTCTTTCATGCTATCCTCCTATTTATTCTTGTTGACGATACGTGTTTCATATTTTTTGGTATCAAGATCAATGTATCTTACAAAGAGTGATACTTTGTTGTCCTGATCCAGACTCTCCCACAGAGCATCTGTAAATGAATCTATGTCTTTTGAAATGGAAACTACGGTAGGCTCACCCTCAAAACTGGGAAGTGGATTGCCGTCTCCCATGTAGGTATGGATGAAGCGGCCTTCACCTGCAGCAGGATTGTCGTATGTAAAGGTATATCTGTTGCAGCAGGAATCATCACCGTTATTACTCTTAAGGATCGACATCTGATAAGAGAAGTTGCCGTCTTTCGGCTCTACGATACCTGAGATACGGGGGGTGAAGTTAGGGCCGTCGGGCTCAAACTCACGCGAGCGAAGTGACTCTTCAAAGGTAAGACCTTTTTCAAGACCTTCATATACCGTATCAGTCTGATCTCCGTTTGTTACGATGGTATTGTCACCCAAAACACGAACAGGAGCATAGATTATCAGGCTGGGATCTTCCATCTTGGAGGGATCAAATGCCTCTGTTCTTATGCCTTCGCCTTCGGTAACAAAGATCCGGTTTCGGCTGTTCTCACTGCGGCCCATGATGAAATAAGCTATAACGGCTTTTTTGCCGTCGTCACTTTTGCCTATCACGATTCCGCGTCCGGGATAGCTCTCTCTTCCGACTTCCTTAAAAACGTCAACTTTTTCCATTTCATTCTCCTTCTTTTGAGATTACAAAAGGGAGCAGGCAGTTTGTATGCCCGTCTCCGAAAAACTACGAGTTAATTATATATGGCATATCTTTTTCGTTCAAGTAGAATAAATACTAATAACGGGTAATATATTCACCAAAATTTTTTATTGAATGACTTTTCCTGAAATGATAAGATATTTAAACGTAAGTTATTTTTGATTTTATGTATTTAACAAGAGGGACGGAAGATGAAGATAGGTTTTGATAATGATAAGTATATTCAGACACAGTCAGCACATATACGTGAGAGAATATCAAAATTCGGTGACAAACTGTATCTGGAATTCGGTGGTAAGCTTTTTGATGATAATCATGCCAGCCGGGTACTTCCCGGATTTTTACCCGATTCAAAGATGCAGATGCTTCTTGAACTTCGGGATCAGGCGGAGATAGTTATAGCGATCTCTGCAGGAGCAATTGCTTCGGGCAAAGTAAGAGGAGATTATGGGATCACCTATGATCAGGATGTCCTTCGCCTTATGGATATATTTCAAAAGCTTGGGCTTTATGTGGGCTCGGTCTGTATTACCCAATATACCGGAGAGGCTGCAGCCGACAGGTTCAGGGATAAACTTCGCGGACTTGGTATCAATTCCTATATCCTAAGAAGGATAGAAGAATATCCGGACAATGTGGAGCTTATCATAAGTGAAGAAGGCTTCGGTAAAAACGATTTCATCGAAACAACGAGACCTCTTGTAGTTATCACAGCTCCGGGACCGGGAAGCGGAAAGATGGCAACCTGTCTCTCACAGCTTTATCATGAGCATAAAAGAGGCGTTAATGCCGGTTATGCCAAATTCGAGACCTTTCCTATATGGAATCTTCCGCTCAAGCATCCGGTTAATCTTGCTTACGAGGCGGCTACAGCAGATCTTTTTGATATAAATATGATAGACCCCTTCCATTTGGAAGCTTATGGAAAGACCACGGTAAATTACAACAGGGATATCGAGATCTTCCCCGTACTTCGCGGAATATTTGAGGAGATCTACGGAGAGTGTCCATATCAGTCACCCACCGATATGGGTGTTAATATGGCAGGCAATTGTATCATTGATGATGATACTGTATGCGAAGCAGCAAGACAGGAGATCATAAGACGTTATTATGATGAAGCCTGCAAGCTTAAAAATGGTACCGGGAGCAAGGCAGCGGTAAGAAAACTGGAGTCACTTTTAAAACAGGCAGATGTTACCGTAAGTGACAGAAAGGTGGTTAAGAGTGCTCTTGTAAGGGAAGAAGCTACCGGTAAGCCCGCTGCGGCTATCGAACTTCCGGACGGAACCGTTATGACGGGAAAGACTTCAGACCTTCTCGGAGCTCCTGCCGCAACTCTACTTAATGCTTTAAAGGAACTGGCGGGTGTGGCTCATGATGTTCATGTTATTTCGCCCGAGGCTCTTGCCCCCATAACAAGGCTTCATACTAAATTCCTCGGGGAAAGCGATCCCACCCTTCACTGCGATGAAGTGCTTACAGCGCTTTCAATTTCAAGCAGTGAAAACGAGGATGCCAAGGCGGCACTTGAAAAACTTCCGGAACTTGTCGGACTTGAGATGCATTCCACAAGGATGCTACCTTCTTCCGATTCCGATATATTAAGGAGACTCAAAGTTCATTTGACCTGCGAGCCTCACAGTTACAGATCATGACGGCTATGGAAAAGCCTGTTATAAGTATCAGTGTAAGAAATCTTGTTGAATTCGTACTCCGCTCGGGAGATATTTCCGAGGGTGCGGGAGGAACGAATCAGGTTGAGGCCATGCAGGCGGGCAGCAGGATACACAGAAAGATACAATCACACATGGGACCTTCGTATTCTCCGGAGGTCCCTATTTTGATTCGGATAGAATATGATGACTATACTCTGACTGTAGACGGAAGAGCGGACGGTATAGACGGACAGATGGTAGACGAGATAAAAGGCGTATACAGAGATGTCCTTAACATGGAAAAGCCGGATGATATTCATTTGGCTCAGGCAAAATGTTATGCCCATATGCTCTGCCAAAGCGAGGGATATGACGATGCATCTGTTCAGATGACCTATGTAAACCTTGATACCGAGGAAGTAAAAAGATTTATCAGCGAGTATACGAGGGATGAACTGGCCGATTGGTTTGACGGGGTTATCCTTTTATATAAAAGATGGGCGGACTTTTCTTTTTATCATCAAAAAGAAAGAAACGGATCCATAAAAAAACTCGAATTTCCTTTTGAATACAGACCCGGACAGTATGAGCTTTGTAAAAACGTTTATCTTACGGTAAAAAACGATCAGCTCCTTTTTCTTGAGGCTCCGACAGGAAGCGGGAAAACAGTATCGACTCTTTTCCCTGCTGTTAAGGCAATGGGCGAGGGACTTTTGGATCGCATATTTTATCTTACCAGTAAAACGGTCACAAGAGAGGTGGCAAAGGAAACACTTGGTATTTTTCGTGAAAAAGGATATGAAGGAAAAGGAGTGTTTCTTACGGCGAAAGATAAGATCTGTCCCTTTGGGACAGAGAGACAATGCGATGCGGAGCACTGCGAAAGAGCAAAGGGACATTTTGACAGGATAAATGATGCGGTGTATGAACTTCTTATAAGAGACGATCTTTATGACAGAGAGGATATAGCGGCTTTTGCCAAAGAAAAGAATGTTTGTCCGTTTGAACTTTCCCTTGATATTGCATCCTGGTGTGATGAGATAATCGGAGATGTTAATTATGTTTTTGACCCTAATGCCTATCTTAGGAGATTTTTTGCGGAAGGCAGCAGGAAAAAATACGCCCTTTTGATAGATGAAAGCCATAATCTGGTGGACAGGGGAAGAAAGATGTATTCCGCCGATCTTATAAAAGAAGATATTCTTGAGGTAAAACGTTATTTTAAAGATAAGGCTTTCGGAATACCCCGGGCTCTGGCAAAAGTGAACAAGGTACTCCTTGATTATAAAAAAGAATCGGAAGGCTTTATGATAAGGGAGGAAGTGGATGCTCTTATTCTGGCCCTTCTTAGGGCGGCTGCGGCTTTTGATGTCTTTTTTGAAAAAAATATCAATCATCCCAACATGAATGAGATACGCAGGCTCTATTTTAATATTCGTGATTTTCTCAGGGTCTCGGAGGAGTTGGGAGAGGATTATAAGATTTATACCGAGATACTTAAAAGTGGGGATTTTGTTGTAAGACTTTCCTGTATCGATCCTTCCACCCAGCTTCAAAGAAGACTTGACTTGGTAAAGTCAGCGGTTTTCTTTTCCGCGACAATGCAGCCTGTTTTTTATTATAAAAATCTGCTTTGTAAAAAAGAAAAACCTTTTGCCATGAGGGCAAGAAGTATTTTTTCAAAAGAAAAAAGATGTATAACCGTGGCAAGAGATGTTAGCAGTGTATATAAAAGAAGGGGAGAGGAAGAGTATAAAAACTTTGCCAGACATATAATAAATACAGCTTCGACAAAAACGGGAAATTACCTTGTATTTTTCCCATCGTATAAAATGATGGAAGAGATCAGCCGGTGGGTATGTGAATTCGGCGGAGAAGATTATATTTACATTGAGCAAAAAAGTGATATGTCCGAAGAGGAAAGAGAAGGATTTCTCAAATGCTTTGAGGACAGCGAAAATGACAGGGAGCGATCCATGCTTGCTTTTGCTGTGGCAGGAGGTGTTTTTTCGGAGGGCATTGATCTGACCGGTGATAAACTGATAGGTGTTATCATAGTCGGGATCCCGCTGCCTCAGGTCGGAAAAGAAAGAGAGATGATACGGGATCATTTTGAAAGTAAAGGTATGGATGGCTTTTCATATGCTTATCTTTATCCGGGTATGAATCACGTCATGCAGGCAGCAGGCAGACTTATCCGTACGGTTGATGACAGGGGCGTCATAGCTCTTTTGGATGAAAGATATCTTTGGCCGCTCTACAAAGGGATTCTTCCTTATGATGAGGATGAGATAAATACGGTTACGGTAAATGATGAGAAGGAGGTACTTACCGCCTTTTGGGATGAGTAGAAGCCTGTTTCTTATTTTGACCTAAGGTATGGATTTTTATATAAAAATGTTGCATAATTAAATATCATCCGTTCCGAAAGGAGTGCGGCATTGCCGTATTGTTCACGACACTTTTTTTCAATGCGTAGGCGATGTGGTGTTACGTGAGACAGCGGATGTTTTTTGGAGGTAAATATGTCGATAGAAGCAGCATTTATGGTGCCCCATCCGCCGATGATAATTCCCGAGGTCGGGAAAGAAAGTCGGGAGCAGATAAAAAAGACTATAGAAGCATACGAAAAGGTAGCGGATGAGATTGCGGCCATAATGCCGGAGACTATAATCATAACAAGTCCGCATTCGGTCATGTATTCGGATTATTTTCATATTTCGCCGGGAGATTATGCCAACGGTTCATTTTCGGATTTCGGCGCGGGAGAGGTCAGTTTTCGCGAAGAGTATGATATTGGACTTAGGAATACGATCTGTAACATTGCTGAAAGCAGTGGTTTCCCTGCAGGTATATACGGGGAAAAAGACAAACGACTCGATCATGGGACTATGGTTCCGCTTTGGTTTATAAGACAAAAGCTTGACGGGTTTAAAATAATAAGGATAGGGCTTTCCGGTCTTTCTCTTTTAGATCATTACAGACTCGGGATGATAATAAAGGAAGCTACGGATGAT
>JAILKW010000154.1 GCA_024693455.1 Lachnospiraceae bacterium | reverse complement strand
GTCCGATATAACGGCTGTTTCTTTTCCTAAAGTCATCTGCTGCTCAGAGGGCATCTCACCTTTTGCAGAAGCCTGCATGAGCATATCTTTTTGACCTTCACCGGCTGCGCTATCCGCAGTGGCACTTTTAAACTCCTTTATAAGCTGGTCAATCTTTGCACTGTCTTCGGGAGTAAATTCTTCTCCCGGATATATAATTGAAATAACATCGTTTGTAAAGGCCGCAGCTTCCGAAGGCACTGCCTCCCCCGCACCCGAAACGGCCGCATCTATAGCCGTAGCAAGCTCGTTCATTCCTCCGAGCAATGCACCTTCATTTTGTTTGTAGTTGTGAAGCTGGTTAAGCATCTCATCGGTAACAGGAATATTTAAATTCTTAAGTGTTACAACATCGGAAACATCAGCTCCCGGATGCATGGCAAGTTCACGTGACATGGACTGAAGGCTGTGGCTGTCTATGGACATCTTGCCCTTCATCATGTCATCCACCATCTTCATACTGTTTTCGGTGAGCGGAAGTCCGGCGGCTTTTAAAGCACCCGAGATGGCCGGATTACCCTTACCTCCTCCGATGGAAACAGGCCTTATATTTATGGTCTTACCGTCGTTAGCCTTAACTTCAAAAAAGACAGACTCACCCTGCATAAGGCTCATGCCCTTATCCAGTTTGGCGGTGATATTCTGTCCGCTCGAAAGCCCGAGAAGAACCTGCTGTCCTTTCACAAAGTTTACCGTACCTTCAAATATCTGTCCGGGCTGAAGCTTGGACAAGGTGGAAACCAGCTGTTCCACTCCCTTGTTCCCTTCCGCAGCAGTCTTTGTGGGCTGTGATAACATATTCTGATAGGTGTTCATCAAATCGGAAATCTGCAACTTTATGCCTCCGGAATAATAAGCTTACCACTATCTATTCTTTTCTGTAAAAAAGTATATCTGTGTATTGGTGAAATCCCAAGCTTTTCTATGGCAGCATAATGAGCCTTTGTTCCGTATCCCTTATGGCCCGCAAATCCGTAGCCCGGGTATTCTTCGTCAAAATCTCTCATCATCCGGTCCCTTGTAACCTTGGCTATTATACTTGCTGCCGCAATGGACAGGCTCTTTGCATCACCTTTTACAATGGGAACCTGCGGTATATCGACATCAGGTATCTCAACCGCATCACAAAGCAAAAGATCCGGCTTTACCGAAAGAGAATCTATAGCCTCTCTCATTGCCCGGTAGGTAGCCTGAAGGATGTTGATCTCATCGATGACCTTATGGTCTGAAATCCCGACTCCTACCGCAAGTGCTTCTTCCATTATAACATCAAAAAGCTTCTCTCTCTTTTTTTCGGTCAATTTCTTGGAATCATTTACCCCCGGTATCAAATGTCCGGTCGGTAAAATAACAGCTGCAGCCACTACAGGCCCCGCAAGCGGACCTCTTCCCGCTTCATCTATTCCGCAAATATTAACATAACTCTCTGAATACTTTCTTTCGAAAGTCGTCATCAGAGTAAGTCTTTCATTTTCATCCATAACATTAATTTTCAACTATTGCCTTATTATTATAATCATGATCGAGCAGAGTGAAATTATTGAAGGGGAAGATCCTTACAAATGCCTTCCCAAGTATTATATCACGCTTTATCTCAGCAACATCACTGAACCTGCTGTCTTCACTCTCGTTACGATTATCTCCGAGCACAAAATATTCATCGGGTCCGAGTTCTATGGGCTCGGCTGCTCTTCCCGGATCTTCGATGATCTCACGTCCATAGCCCTCTTTAAGTTCCTGTCCGTCAATGTATATGGTTCCTTCATCATCTATAAAAACCGTCTCTCCGGGGAGACCTATTATTCTTTTTATATAATATGTATCCTCTGCATACTGATAAGGAAATACAATGATATCAAATCTTTCGGGATCCTTAAATCTGTATGAAAGCTTGTCAATTATCAGACTATCGTGATCCTGAAGTGTAGTCTCCATGGAATGACCGTTTACAACAGTCCTTTGTCCGACAAAATGAAGCATCAGGAAAGTAAGCAAAAGTATTACCGCAAGATAGAGGAAAAAGGAAAATACCTCTTTTATCACACTGCCTGTGGTCTCCGGCTTCTTTACATCAGTAACAGATTGTATATCCGTATCCTTATTCTCTCCCATATCACTCATTTTTAATTTCCTCCAATGAAATCCTGCCCAGCATTCCGCCTCTTACTTCATCCAAAAACAGTCTTGATGCCCTTACTATGTCAGGTTCGCTATCCTTTAACAAAAAACCTCTTTTTAGCGCTATATTTGTAAGAACCTCCGCATCACCAAGATCCTCTTTTATACCGTATCTTTCGGTAATACGCCCCGGATACTTTACCGCCAGCCTGTGATAGAGCTCAATAGCCATCTCTTCCCTCGGAAGGATATCCTCATTTATAGTCCCTACGCTGGCAAGCAAAAAACCTACCTCTTTGTCTTCAAACTTGGGCCATAAAAGTCCCGGTGTATCAAGAAGTTCTATATCTCCTCCGAGCCTTATCCACTGTTTTCCCTTGGTTACGCCCGGCTTATTTCCGGTCTTGGCTGAGGCTCTTCCCGCCAGGGTATTTATGAGTGTGGATTTTCCTATATTGGGAATCCCCGCAACAAGAGCCCTGACAGGTCTGTTTTTTATTCCCTTTTTTCTGTCCCGCTCCCGCTTTTTCTCCGAAGCCTTATCTATCTGGGTACGAAGAGCTTTCATGCTCTTTTTGTCACGGCTGTCCATGGCAACAGCATATATATCCTGTTTTGAAAAAAAAGAAATCCACTTTTCGGTCTCACCCGGATCCGCAAGATCCGACTTACCGAGGACCAAAACCCTTCCTCTTCCGCTTGCAAGAGAGTCTATATCGGGATTGCGGCTTGCAAGAGGGATCCTTGCGTCCACAAGCTCTATAACCAGGTCTATCAGCTTAATATCTTCTTTCATCTGCCGGAGCGCCTTTGTCATATGCCCCGGATACCATTGAAATTCCATAATTAATTTACCAATCCAAAGTGGTCCTTTGACAGATCAAACCAAACAAGACCGAGAAGTTCTTCTCCCCGGATATTACCTATGGTAGCATATCTGCTATCCTCACTGTTATTTCGGTTGTCTCCGAGGAGGAAATACTCGTCTTTTCCGAGTTTGATCTCCTCTTCAGCCAAACCACTGCTTTTCATATCTTCTACTTCTATGGTATCTGTAAACTGTTCTCCGTTTACATAAACCTTTCCGCCCCTGATCTGGACAGTGTCCCCCGGAGTACCTATAACTCTTTTTATGGAATGCTGTGCAGATAAGTTACCGGAAGGCAAAAATACAACAACATCTCCGGGATCGGGCGATTTTATCTTATAGATCACCTTATTTACAAGTATTGTATCGGAAAGCCCTAGTGTAGGTTCCATTGACTCTTCCGGTACAACTATGGTGATACCGACTGCCTTTACGGTCAGAAATGCAAGAAGGATAACCGCCGCCAGCTCTGCAATCAGAATCGTGTAATGTCTTACTATTCCCGATTCTATCTTTTGTCTGCGGCGTCTGTTTGAAAGCCTTCTTCTGTCCTTTACTGTCTTTCTGGCAGCTCCTTTATTTTGGTTAAAAGGGGCAGCCAACGGCTGCCCCTTACGGTTAATGTTTCTCATTGAATAGATTCTTTAACCTTTGCTCTCTTGCCTACGCGGTCACGCAGATAATGAAGCTTAGCACGGCGAACCTTACCGCGACGAACTACTTCGATCTTCTCAACGAAAGGACTGTGAAGAGGCCATGTCTTCTCAACGCCTACACCGTTAGAAAACTTACGAACTGTAAATGTCTCACGGTTGCTTCCGCCCTGACGCTTGATCACGATACCTTCAAAGATCTGGATACGCTCACGGTTACCCTCTTTGATCTTGTTATGTACGCGAACTGTATCACCTACATTAAACTCTGTAAGCTCGCCCTTAAGCTGCTCGTTTTCGATCTTTGCGATCACTTCATTTGCATTCATTATAAAAATCCTCCTTATCAAGCTCGGTGTTCTTAAACGTAAACGCCAGAGGAACATCTATTGACTACTGCTACGTGCAAAAAGCACCTCAAAATACTAACACGTATTTAATATAAAATCAAGTATTTCCTAAAATATCCGGCCTAAGCCTTTTTGTTCTCTCAACAGATTGATCATATCTGTACTGATCCACCTTGGCATGATCCCCCGACAAAAGTATCGGAGGTACTTTTCTGCCCCTCCATTCTTCGGGTCTTGTATACTGTGGATGCTCCAAAAGTCCGTCCTCAAAGCTTTCATAAGCAGCGGAGTCACTGTTATGAAGCACTCCGGGAACAAGCCTTGCCACCGCATCCGCAAGTACCATGGCCGGAAGCTCTCCTCCGGTCAACACATAGTCACCTATGGAGATAACTTCGGGATCGATCTCTTCAATAACTCTTTCGTCTATACCTTCGTAATGACCGCAGATCAGGATCATATCCTCTTCCTCTGCCAGTTCATGTGCAATTGCCGCGGAAAAAGTACGGCCGTGTGGTGCCAAAAGAATGGTTCTCGGTTTATGTCCGATCCCGGATACTACTGCCTCATAGCAATCGTATACGGGCTGAGCCCTCATAACCATTCCCGCTCCGCCGCCGTACGGATAATCATCAACCCTTCCGTTTTTATCATCGGTATAATCTCTGATATTAACGGCATGTATTTCAAGATAGCCCTGTTTCATTGCTCTTCCTGTAATACTTTCGGACAGGGTATTCATTATCATGTCCGGAAACAGGGTTAAAATATAGATACGCATCACAGATTCCTTAATCCGGGAAGAAGATGTACCTTCATTACACCGCCTTCTATATCCACGTCAAGTATACACTCGTGTATAGCCGGTATAAGTATTTCAGAGGCTTCATCTCCCACCACATAAACGTCATTAGCTCCGGTAACCATAACATCTTTAAGACTTCCCAATTTTTCACCTTCATCGGTGATCACGGAAAGTCCGATAAGATCCGCTATGTAGAACTCATCCTCACCAAGAGGAACCGCATCCTTTCGTGATACAAGAACAGGACATTTTTTGAGCGGTTCTACCTCTTCTATGGTAAGAAATTTATCAAAACTTAAAATAACCTGATCCTTAAAATACTGTACGCTTCTGATCTTAACCGGAATATTTCCTTTTTTAGTCTCTATTACAGCCTCTTTCAGATCAGAAAATCTTTTCACATCATCCGTAGTAGGATATACCTTTACAGCTCCCTTCAGCCCGTGTGGACGAAGGATAACGCCGACCTGCAGAAAATCTTCCATAAAAGCTTAATCCACTATATCCACTATGACTTTTTGATCACTACGGCTGGCAGCGGCTTTTACCACTGAACGGATAGCCTTTGCGATCTTCCCCTGCTTACCGATAACCTTTCCCATATCATCGGGAGCAACAGAAAGCTCTACTATCGTAGTATCGCCATCCTCACGCTCCACAACCTTGACTTCGTCGGGTTTATCGACAAGAGCTTTTGCGATAACCTCTACTAATTCCTTCATCGGCTACCTCTACTTTGTGATTCCGGCATTCTTTAAAAGACGTGAAACTGTCTCTGTGGGACGAGCTCCGTTGTCAAGCCATTTCTTGGTAAGCTCCTCATCAAATTTTACTGCTGCAGGCTCCTGCATGGGATCATATGTTCCGATCGCTTCGATAAAACGTCCATCACGGGGTGAAGCAGAATCTGCAACTACGATACGATAGAAAGGTTTCTTTTTCTTTCCAAGTCTTGTTAATCTCATCTTTACCATTTTTGTTTCCTCCTAAATTAAAAACATAAATCTATTTGTAAGAAGTCCGAATTCGGATTACATACCCCCAAACGGGAACTTCATACGACCTTTTTTACCTTTTGCCATGCCACCCATCTTCTTCATCATCTTGCGTGATTCCTCAAACTGCTTGATGAAACGGTTGACCTCTGAAATATCAAGTCCGGCGCCTTTTGCTATCCTGTGCTTTCTGCTTGGTGTCATAAGCTTGGGATTGGCCCTTTCTTCGGGTGTCATTGACTGTATTATCGCCTCTGTACGGGCAAGCTTCTTCTCATCCACAGCATCCTCCAAAGCACTCATCTGAGCGCCTCCGAGTCCCGAAATTCCGGGAAGCATAGAAAGGATACTTGATATCCCTCCCATGTTTTTCATCTGTGCCATGGACTCAAGATAATCGTTGTAATCAAACTCTGCATCCTTGACCTTTTTGGTGATCTCTCTGGCCTTGTCCTCATCTATTGCAGCCTCTGCCTTTTCGATGAGGGAAAGCACATCTCCCATTCCAAGTATCCTGTTAGCCATACGCTCGGGATAAAACTGTTCAAGATCGGAAAGCTTCTCTCCCATACCGCAGTACAGTATCGGACGGCCTGTGACCGCTCTTATCGAAAGAGCCGCACCACCTCTGGTATCACCGTCGAGCTTGGTAAGAATGACTCCGTCTATGCCGACTTTATCATTGAAGGCTGTTGAAACGTTGACTGCATCCTGTCCTGTCATGGCATCCACCACGAGGATAGTCTGATGAACCTCAAGCGCCTGCTTAATATCCGCAAGCTCCTGCATCATCTGTTCGTCAATTGCAAGACGACCTGCAGTATCTATGATAACAACGTTTTTCTTGTGATTTACGGCAAAATCAAGTCCCTGTTTTGCTATCTCTACCGGCGAAACATCAGTACCCATATCGAAAACCGGTACTTCCTGTTTCTCTCCGTTGACCTTCAACTGTTCAATAGCCGCCGGTCTGTAAACATCGCAGGCCACAAGCAGGGGATGTTTTCCTTTAAGCTTCATCTTTCCCGCAAGCTTTGCTGCAGTAGTTGTCTTACCTGCACCCTGAAGACCGACCATCATAACAACCGTGATAGCCTGTCCGGGCTGATATTGGATCTCCGTGGTCTCATGTCCCATGAGATCGCAAAGTTCTTCGTTAACTATCTTAATAACTGTCTGTGCCGGGTTAAGTCCGGTAAGAACATCGGTTCCAACTGCTCTTTCGGTTATCTTTTTTGTAAAATCCTTAACCACCTTGAAACTTACGTCAGCCTCAAGAAGAGCCATCTTAACCTCTTTAAGGGCCGTCTTTACATCATCTTCGGTAAGTCGTCCCTTTCCACGCAGGTTTTTAAAAACGTTTTGTAATTTTTCGGTAAGGCTGTCAAATGCCATATTCACCTCCGTAAAACGATAAAACCCGTAGCTGCACGCAGCAGCATACGGGTAGCATAATAACAAATAAAGATCACACTGTCAAGTATTTTTGTTTACACTTTTTATTTTTTTTGAAACGGTTTCAGATGATATCGAGTATATTGCCTGCCAGCTGTGCTATGTTCTTTGAACATTCATCATCTTTTTTCTCAACCAGTTCCATTATCTGTCCGACATCAGCACGTATTGAAACAAATTTTCTGTAAAGACCCAGCTTGTTTTCATACTCATCAAGAGCTTTCTGTGCTCTTACAAGATGGTTATGCACTCCCTGTCTGGTCATATCCATCTCTTCCGCTATCTCGGCAAGAGAAAGATCCTCCATAAAGGACGCCTCGCAAATACGCCTTTGATGTTCGTTTAAAAGGTCTCCGTAGAAATCAAACAGATTCCCGTACCTTATCTTTTCTTCCATTATAATGTGTCCTGTTACATCTGTTCAAGAATCTCAGCCCTCTCATCCATTATCGCCCTGAGTACATCCGTAGTGGAACTGTCCTTACTTGCATCGGGATGATATTTTTTGACAAGAAGTCTGTATTCGTGCTTAAGAATTGTAATATCCGAAAGAGCTGCTTCGGAAAACCAGTGATAGGTATTGTCCGATATGGTACTGTTATGACTTTGAGCTGACCTTGATCTTTGTCTTTCTCTTTGCCTTTGCTGCTCTCTGGCATTGCGTTCTTCCTCTGCCCTTCTGGCTTTTTCGGAAGGATTTTCAAAGGTAACACCGTCTCTTTCGCCTTCTTCGCAAAAGTCCGTAATCCCTCTTTCCTTTATTACTCCGTTTTCCCATTCGTAATAAGGAAGCTTAAGCTTAATATATGAAGGAGCAAGGAAATAAATTTCTTTATAACAGTATAACCTGTAATCCAGCATAGTATCCGCAAGCTCGGCAAGAAGTGCATCCGGCTCCCGGAATATCCTCATGATATGCTCGGTAAAAGGATGAAGCGCTTCATCGATAACGGAGGCTCTTGATCTCGCGTCATCAATCTCGCCCCTAAGCATATCACGGAGCTCTCTTTCCATCTCGTCCTTCATTTCCCTGTATTCTTCCAGGCGGGAATCATACTCCACTATCTCATGGAAAAGAACGGATATCTCCTTTTCGTAATTCTCAAAGCCCTCTTTGCTGCCTGCATGAAATGCCTTGCTTTGATATGCAACCCTCTCCCTTAAATTTTCCTTGCATTTCATCTTCATCCGTTCGGATATCTCGATGAAATTCTGTATCTTTGTAAGTGATCTTCTAAGCGCCCTCGCACTCTCTGAGGTGGAAAGGAATACTTCTTTTATAAACTCCTCATCCTCATAAAGAACCGAAGCCACGAATACATAATCATAAACTATTTCAAGAAGCTTATCTCTTCCGAGCGGTCCGTGTCCGCTACCCCATTCCCTTTCGGAAAGAAGCCTAAGTACGAGCTCCTTGTTTCTTATCATAAGTGCATAATGAAGCGGCGTAAGTGAAAGATCGTCTTCAAAATGAAGCCCGGTTGCTCCCGGAACATTACCTGTAAGCATGATCTCATAAACTCCCGACATACGCATACGCCGGTTTCTCGCCGCAAAACACCTGATGTTCCATTTCTCGTCCGAGGACAGATACGGAAGTATCATATTAAAGAGCTCATCAAATATATTCATATCCTCCATGCGAAGGCAAAGCATACACAGTATCTGAGCTTCACATAAAGTGAGTTGTCTTTTGGCTTTTAAATTAAGATACGGATTGAGTAAAGACCTCGTCATTGAATCGGCATTTACATCTGCGATATCCCTGATAAATGCTTTAAAAAACATCTTCTCGGGATGTCTTAAAACCGCAATGGTCTCTCTCGGAAGCGCCCCTTCCATACCGGATAAAAAGTTCTCATAGAAAATATCATCGCATTTTCTGTAGGCATTTTCGGCCTTAAGAAGCAGAGCGTTTGTTGTATATACGGGATTTTTTTCTATGATACTGAGTATCTCCTCGTACTTACCTTCTAAAACACCTGTCTCCCTGAATCCTTTTTGGACGTAGGAAAGTGCCCAGTTGAGTGTCTCTTCGTAATGCTGCTTGTCTTCGGAATTGCCTCTGATAAGAGATTGCTGAAGGGCGCGAAGAAGCTCCACAAGCTCCTCTGCAGTAGTATCATTGGGCGCAACTGTCCTCCCAAGTATCCTGCATTCACGCTTGTCCGAAAGCAGACGTACCATATCCCGGTCATTTTCCCTGTAAACGAGATAATTGCAGATATCGGAAAGCGGTATACGATTCGAAGGCGCCCAATCCTCATGCGAAGGATGGATGTAAATTGCCTGATCGGTGATTATCGTACCGTTACCTTCCATCGAAAGGGAAGAAAAACGGCTGCTGTATGCGTAAACCACCATCTTCTCCTCTGTCGGGATCCGATAATTTGCAAAATACGTATCGACATTATCAAGTTTTGAAAAATCGAATACCAGACTGTGGCATTTATTCTTGCCTACAGTAAGGATTTCCGAATATCGCGACATCCTGTTATAACCCCGCTATCTCAAACATCCTTGAAAAACGATCATTGTAAGTAAAATCCCGTCTGACCTTTTCATAGCCTTTTGCTGCTATCTCCTTCCTTTCGGAATCATTGGACAACAGCCGGTCAACGAGACCAAAAGCCTCTTCAATGCTGCCATACATATATAACTCCTCACCCGAAACAAAGTTTTCGGCGAGTTCGCTTTGATACGGTGTGAGCAATAATCCTTTGCATCCCATGATATCAAGTGCCCTCAGCGGTATACCGCTCCTTATCGCTCTAAGCGTAGGGCAAAGATTGATGCGGCTGTTCTTAAATATCACCGGCATATCCTCTTCATAATCAGCCCATCCGTTAAGCCGGACGTCGGTAAGAAGAGGCTTTATATTGTCAGGTATGCTCCCTGTATAAAAATGCAGATCGTATCTTTTTGACAGTAAAGACAAAAACGAAAGCCTGTCCTGAAATGTAAGATAAGTAGCTATCGAGTAAGACATTCTCCTTCGCAGCATGTGCATGGTATCGGAAGGTGTCTTTCGAAGCAGTTTATCTATCTTTTTAAGATGCTCATCCGTTATAAGATCATCTATCATATAATACCCGAACACCTTACGCTGTGCATCCGCTATTCCGCGGAAAAAACCCTTTTCATAAGGATCCATTGCGGAAAGAAGGCCGGGAAAGGTGGATTCGTAAACCGATCCCACCAACGATATGTCTATCGGATCGTCATCTTTACCGGAAAGCTTCTCATCCCAAAAATCACAGCTTACCGCAAGAGGCATGTGATATACGCTTTTTAAGCCTCTTGATCTGTAATCCGAAACTTCCCATCTGTCAAACAAAAAAATAAAGCTTTCTTCATAATCGAGGTAGTCATCTTTTGAAAGATTCTGCGGGCAGTCATAACTCCAGGCAAGATATTTTTTGCCATATCTGTGTGCTGCTTTTGAAACAAGCGGCCAAACATTAACCGTAAAAACCGCATCACAATCTTCCTTTTCAATATCCGATGACAAACTCTCGTATAATTTGTCGTCATGATAAAAATCATCCGGAGTATAGTAAGTATGGGTGATAACCTCTACTCCCATCTTCTCCAGTTCAAACAAAACCACATTATCAATATAAGATTCAAAAAGTCTTAAGAATAAAAGCTTCAATTGTTAACCCTCATACATGCCATATATTGGCAAACATACAGATATATTGTACTCTATATGGTGTTTTTTGTATATAGTGCATTTTACTAAAAAACCCGGTCGCAACTTCATTGGCACTCAACTCCTGTTTAATGCCGTACAGTTACGCCGGGATGAAATTTTCTTATCGTTTACCAGGTTTTCATAAATTTTTTAAGATCCGCATATACGGCCTTGTAAGCCGAAACACTCCAATGTATTCCGTCGCTTGCCGCGTAATCGCCTCTCAGTCTTCCTTCGGAGTCCTTAAGAACCTTAGTGGTATCGTAGTATCTGCTGCAGGGATGTTTTTTACAAATCCCCTTTAAGACCTTATTGTAACGTTTAACGGTTGAATTGGTGATCCTGATGCAGTTCCTTGTGGGACCTATACCCATAACCACCACTTCAACGTTCCTGTTCCTCTTGTAGAGACCTTCAATAACATCATCATACTTTTCTATCCTGCTCTTGATCTCCGTAACCGAAGGATTTCCGACAACTTCATTGGTGCCTATCATAATATAGACCCTTTCGGGATGATAATTTATCACATCGGGAAGTATGTCATAAAATAAACCGTTTACCCTAAGAGACCTTTCGGCAAATGATCTTTCGTCGCTTCCGAGAACTCCGTAGATTCCGAAACCGCTCATGACCGAATCTCCCAGATAAGCCGATCTTTCGGGAGCTTTTCTGCATGTTTTTTCAACTGTTTTGCTGAATTTACCGAAACTCTCCTGTACAAGATCACTTTCATCCACAACAGCCCTTACCTTATAGGAATAAGTTTTGAGTTTTTTGGTTTTCTTGTCGGTATACTTTGTCTTTTTTGTGGATGCCAGTTTTTCAAAACCGTCTTTTCCGGTCTCCGAACGATAGACTTCGTATCGATCTGCATTTTTTATCTTTGACCATTTAAGCACGATCTTTCCGTTTTCGTATGAAAGAGCCGATGTGAGCTTTACCTTATCGAGACTTATCTTCTTTCTTGTATCTGTCTCTTCTTCAATCTCTTCCTCAGGCTCTTCTTCCGCCGCTTCCTCACTTTCCTCTGTCTCTATCGCACTCTGTGTAGGCACCTCTGTTGTCCCTGGAAGCTCGGCCGCCATAATATCACAGCCGCTTGTCAAAAGCAAAGCAGCCGAAAGCACAATGCTAAAAATAAGTTTGTTTTTCATAATTCACCTCAAATCATCCGCGCCTTATTTACTTCCAAAATATTTATCTATTCCGTCAGCCATACCTTCCGCCATCTTTTTTTGGTTGGAAGCCTTTGCCATATAAAGATCATCCGATCTGTTTGTCATAAATCCCATCTCAATGAGAGTAACCGGAATCGTACTCCAGTTTGTCCCCGTAAGATCGTTTCTGACCGAAAGACCTCTCTTTGATATACCTGTTTTCTTACAATACTCATCCAAAATATCTTCCGACAGTTTCTTGCTGGCAGCAGAAAGATTGGCGATATAAGGATTATCTGTTCCAGGATAAAGCGCGCTGGCTCCGCTCGCAGAAGAAGAACCTGCACCATCCGCATGAAGTCTTATCGCTATATCACATGATTTATTAAGCTTTTGTGCCCTTTCCTTATTGGAAATATCAACCTCATGCTTTGATCTTGTAAGAACCACTTTATAGCCTCTGTCCTTAAGCTCTGCCTTAAGCTTCTTTGCGACTTCAAGATTAAGCACATATTCTGCCTTTCCCGAATAACTGCCTCTTGTTCCTCCTGTAACCTTCGTTTTCATTGTGGAGGATCCGGGGCCTACAGGTTCGGTTCCCGTATTTGCTCTTATCTGATGTCCGGGATCTATACCGATGACCTTTTTCGGCTTAACCTTTACGAGAAGCGATGCACTTTGATCGCCCAAAACAGCACTTATTGTTGTTTTTCCTACACGAAGCGCCTTAACTTTTCCCAAGTCCGTAACCGTAGCCACATTTGTATCGGATGATGTCCAGCTTGCTCCCGTGACATTCACCTTAAGAGTCTTGGTCTTTCCTGCCTTTATCTTTGAAAAAGATTTGGTAAAAACGATCTCTTCCTTCGCATCCTCCCCCGCTTCGTCTTCCGTATCAACTTCAGCCATAACTGCCTTTGGGGGTTCAACAGTCTTTTCTTCCGAAGCCGTATTTACAGCTATAAGTCCCGCTGACATCAGCAAAAGAGCCGAAAGCGCAATAGCTATCTTTTTTTTCATTTTATGGTTCCTCCTATTCAACAAAAACTATGATCTGTTCCCCTCCCGGGTCAACAGAAGATGTGTAAACCGTAAGTTCTCCCCATTTAAAGATGCCATCGTCTCCCCCTGTGGCGTTGCAGCCCGGACTTATTGATTCCGAATCCGGATTTCCCAGTACCTGTTTTAGGGCATCTATACTTTGCCCTATATATCCGTTTGCAACGGAAACAAGATCTTCCTCTTCTTCCTGCTTTTCTTCCTCATCCTTTTTGGGCTTATCTTCCTCTTTTTGTTTTTTCTTTTTGTCTTCGTCTTTTGTTTCTTCTTTTTTCTTCCTATCCTTTGAGGTATCTTCCTTTTTCTCCTCAGCAACCGGTTTTTCTACCTTCTCTTCGTCCGGCTCAGCTTCCTCCGAAGGCTCACTTTCCTCTTCTTTTTCGTTATCCTTTTTCTCTTTATCCTTTTTTTGCTTTTTATCCTTATTCTTCTTATGCTTCTTTTTATCTTTGCTGCCGGAATCCTCATCCTTTTTTTCGGAATCTTCTTCATCGGCAAAACCATATTCATTTGTAAAGGATAAATACTCATCGCTAAGTACAGGACCCGCTCCGTCATCGCTTATTATCGAAACTCCGTAGTCTCCGGCAGGAATCTCTTCCAGGTCGATATAAGCACAAAGCCCAAAGGCTGCGTCTTTTTCGGATGCGTCCCCTTCACAGGTATGATAGGCGGGAAAGACTAATTCTCTTTTAGTATCCTTGTTTTTCATGTAAATGTATGAAATCGTACTCCCGCAGGTTCTTTCCCTGTCCATAAGGCCTGTGATCTTAAGCAAACGATATGTCTTATCGTATGCCGTTATATCTTTGTTTTGTGCCTCAAGACTTCCGTTATACGAGCTGTCAGGTGAAGGGATAATAAAATCCTTCTCTTCTTTTGCCGCAATAATGGGCGCAGATTGCTGAAGGAAGCGGAGATTTCTCTCTACCACTTCAACAATGACAGTATCCGCATCAAGCGCAGATGCTCTGTACATCTCATAGGGAACTCCCCTTGAAAAATAACCGTTTTTGTACTCATTGGCAATGAAAGGAAGAAGGGTGTTTCCGAAAGAATCCCTAAACATTACCACACTGCCTTCCCTATCGGAAACAGTTGATATCTCAGGATCATAGGTGCTTTTTATTGCCTTGACATAATCGTAGGAAAAGCCATCTTTAAAATAATACTCATCCTCACATGTATTGCCCCTCGGATAGACCATCTTATAGAGATCTCCCTTAAAATCGCATCTTACCTCATACTCCTTTTTTGAATAATCCGTATGCTCTTTTCCAAGCGCAACGCAAACAGCATCCATTGCCATAGAAGCCCCGATGTTATTCCAATGGGAATCGCCCGAATGATAAAGTATCCTCTCATCTGATCCGAAAAGACTGTATAAATCCACAAAATTTACATCCGAATCCGAAAGCATGGGAAGTATCCTTTCCCTGTTGCTCTTCCCTTCAGGCGTAAAACCGTCTTTCATAAACTCCGGATAAAGGCTGTTTTTATTGGGTGCAATGGTAAAAACAAACTTCCTTCCATCTGCACTTAAATATCTTTCCGTAATATTTAGATTGTAAACTATCTGTGAA
>JAILKW010000260.1 GCA_024693455.1 Lachnospiraceae bacterium | reverse complement strand
AAAAAGTGCTATTTCTATGTTTGGGATCTATTTATTGTTTTAATAATCATGGCGTATTGAAGGACGAATAGCCTTCGGCTGCTCTACTGATAATCCTTCCATAAGCCATCGGAATTCCTGTCTTGAAAGTGCCCGTACTTCCGAAATCTTTCTTGGCCATTGGAACTTTCCTGATTCTAGTTTTTTATAGATCATGCAAAATCCATCTTTTTCATGATGAAGTGCCTTAATTCGATCACATCGTTTTCCGCAAAAAAGATATAACGCATTTTCGTAAGGATCCATTAAAAATGTATCTCTGATTATTGCCATCAATCCATCGATACTTTTACGCATATCTGTATAACCGGTTTATCTTAATATAAGAATAAACCGGCTTATCCTCATAGAATTATTATCCTCAGCTTTTGAAAAAGCCTCGAAGATACAACATTTCTTTGAAAAAAGATAAAGATAACAATTATCAAATGTGTCATCATAGAACCATCAAATATAAGGAGGTGGCCCTATGAAGTCATATGATGAAACCGTAGACGACATGATGCTCTTTTTGAAAAACAAGGATGTTTGTTTAAGCAGTATCAATTCTCACAGAAGCTGTTATAAACAGTTTCAACAGTTCATGCATGAACATGGAAAGCAGTGGAAAACAGCTGTTGTATCCGATTGGATATCTGAGCTTAAACAAAAAGAACCCGCTTCGTTATACAGCATCTGGAACCAGTACATGCAACAGCTTGAAGAATTAAACCGTACCGGAACTGTACTGGATCGGCATTTATACCTAAACCGTTCCACATATGATCGACTAAACGAAACGATGAGATCCAGCCTCGATGACTTTCTTCTTGCATACAAAGACCATTATAGATCACGTTCATATTTATTGGCACGAAATAAACTTGCAGGAATGTTGCTCTTTTTTGAGGATCATGGAAGAATCACTGTTTCGGATATATCCTATCCGGATATCATTTCATACTATTCATCGGATTTCTGTTTTTCAGCTAAAACTAGAACCTCATATCTTGGGCATGCCCGTCGATTTTTTGCGTTCATGAGTGATCAGAAAAAATGTCCTGTCGGATATTCACTGTTCCTTAATGATAAGTATGCTCCATATGTCGGTGATCTGAATAAGTTTGATGAACCATTAAAAAAACGAATAGCTGCCGTGGCAGATGAAAGCCAGGCCTTTCCTGCTGTTGAATTTCTTAATGCTGTCAATGACTACATAGATTCACTAAGGTCACATGGTTATGGCACTACTTCACTAATGACTGCAAAGCATGCTTTGACTGTATTGTATTTATTCCTTGATATTCATTCCCTCGGCTATCATCCGGAGATAAGCTACGCCTGGTTTGCAGGTGTTATGTCTTCTCTTCCAAAAAACTGGAAGCATTGGAGACGTCTGATTTATCTGTTCTCTGAGTATTGCGAAAATGGTGATATTATTCCGTCTGGAAAGTATACATATGGTTTAACAGCTATCGATGTCCTTCCGGAATGGTGCAGGTCAAGAATTGAAGATTTCCTTGATCTGCTAAAGAGAGAGTTTCATGATGCCGGTACCATTCGAACATACCGATATCCTTGTATCCGCCTATGCGGGTACCTCGTGAAGCAGAACTATTCTGGATTTGAAAGCATAAATGCGGGTATAATCCAAAAATTCTGTCATCAGGATCAACACAAGACTTTCAAAGGAAAATCTACATGTCTCGGTGGTATAAGGAGGTTTATCGTCTTCCTGGAAGATACCGGCTATATAAAAAACAAAAATCTTCATTTGTGTATTGATCCCGGTTGTGCTCCCGACGAGAAGGTGGTTGACGTTCTTACGGAAGTTCAGTGCCAAAGGATCGAACAGTATAGAGAATGCATTGATAACCCTATAGCGCTTAGACGGATTGCCATGGTAATGATCGGCATCAAAATGGGGCTCCGTGCAAGTGATGTTATCAACTTGAAGCTCAAAGACATCGATTGGATGAATAGGAGTATTTCAATCATTCAGAAAAAGACAAAGAGTTCTTTAACTCTGCCTCTGCCTATTTCTGTTGGTAATGCCATTTACAGATATATCAAAGAGGGACGCCCACAAGTCCATTCTGATTATGTATTTATCCGCCATAAGGCACCATATGGAAAACTCACAAACAAAACCTGTACGATTGCTCTATGGAGCATCCTTCCTGAAAGGAAGAGCATATGCGGAGGTTTTCATGTTACCAGAAGAACATTTGCGACAAATATACTTCGCAGCGGAGCTGGTGCCGGTGATGTAATGGACACACTTGGTCACACTGATCCGACAAGTGTTATGAAATATCTGTCTATGGACGAGGATCGAATGAGGCAGTGTCCACTCGCATTATCAGACTTTTCTTTAATCAGAGAGGAGGTCTGAGCTGTTATGAAAACGCCATTTCTTAGTTGTTTTGCCAAAGATCTTGAACTGTTTATACGAAAAAAACAGGATGCGGGCTATCAGTATTATTCTGAAGAGTATGCACTTCATCAGTTTGATAAATTTTGTGCTGATTGCTGTATATCAAACCCAGTAATTACAAAAAAACTGGTGAATTCCTGGCTTGAGTCCTTTGAAAACTGCAGCGCTATAACTGTAGCCGGAAGAGCCTCTGTGATAAGACAGTTCAGTTTGTTTCTCCTTTCGATTGGGAAGGATGCTTATATATCCAGCCATAAACCACTTAATAAACAACGGCAGATACATGTATTGAGCGATGCTGAGATCAATGCTCTATTCGAAAGGATTGATCAATACTCGCCTAAAATAAATGGAGTTCCCTTCAGGCGACTTGCTATTGAGTATCGTGTTCTGTTCCGCCTTCTTCTCTGCTGCGGGCTTCGTGTATCCGAAACCAGAAAACTGAAAAAAGAAGATGTAGATTTACAGAATGGAACATTACTTATCAAGATCAGCAAAGGCAATAGGGATCGAATTGTTTATCTATCAGAAGACCTTAGAGTTCTTATGATCCGGTATTCGGAACAAATGAAGCAAGAATTCAACGACTGTTCCATATGGTTTTTTCCTGCAAGAGAGATGGACAATCTCCTGTCGGTTGGACTCATTGACAGGCGGTTCAATATCGCCTGGAATGCTACTGCATTTGCATCAGTCTGTCCGGATAAGCCCACAGTTCACAGTCTGAGGCACACATTTGTCGTGAAACGTATGAATACATGGATGGAACAGGGAATACCGCTTCGTTCCATGCTTCCGTACCTTAGTAAATATCTCGGACATAAAAGTGTAGAAGATACTTTCTATTATTATCACCAGCTTGATACTGCATTCAGGATCGTACACAACAAGGATCGCAGATCAAAAGCCATCATTCCGGAGGTACCAGTTTATGAAGACATTCTCTCTGAATAAAGCGCTGTTCTTTTCAAAAACCAATGATTACCTGAATGTATATCTCCCAAAGCAGGCTGTGAAAAGTGATAAAACCATCAAAACGTATACCGATGCGCTGACGGTATTTCGTAGGTATCTTTATGAGGAACGTAACATCTCGATCCGAATGTTCAAGTTTGAGGATTGTACCCGTGATCTTTTGCTGGAATATCTTGCATACCTGAAAAAAGATCATAAAGCAACCTCATGCAACAACAGGATGGCAGCAATCAAATCCTATCTCTGGTATGTTGCTGATGGAGATATTTCAATGCAGTCAATTGCCTTGATGGCTTCAAAGGTGCCACGTATCAGAGAAACGAAAGTTACTCGCGAGATCATACAGGAAGCAGATTTCAATGCATTACTTGCAGCTCCTCCTAATACAAGGATTGGAGCACGTGATAGAACGATCATGATACTCCTGTATGACTCTGCAATCCGTGTATCAGAGTTACTGTCGTTGAATGTTTCATCTATCAATTTCACATCATCGCCAGTTTATATCTGTATTCATGGTAAAGGCGACAAAGAAAGAATTGTTACCATTACCGAAAAAACAGTGAGACATCTTCGAGCTTACCTGAAGATATACCATGGTGACGCAACAAAGGACATGCCGTTGTTCTACACAATGATCAAAGGTCGAAAAGATAGGATGTCGCCCGGCAATGTAGGTAGGATTATCACCAAGTATGCTTCCGCAATAAGAGAGGAGCATCCTGATCTGCCGAAAAAAATCTATCCACATATGTTCCGTCGGACAAGGGCCTGTAATCTTTATCAGGATGGCGTAGAACTTGAACTGGTTTCCAGAATACTTGGACATTCTTCGACGCAAACCACTCGAATTTATGCTACTCCGTCTATTGAGATGATGAGGGAAGCAATGGAACATCATGATTCATCACTTATCGAGGAAACTCCTCTTTGGACAGACGATGAATCAGAAATCGCCAGACTGTGTGGAATCCGCTAAAACGTTATCCTCATTCTTTCACGAGAATGTATTGTATAACAGCTTATTTTTTGAAAGGATGAGGATAATAATTTTATGAGGATAAGCCGGTCACCAAATATATCTTATTGACGCCGGATAAATCGCCTAACATAATTTATGCAGGATTTCGAGTGTACCCTGCAGGAGCCTTAGATCTGTAGAAGTATCTACATCAAGATTGAATGACCCACAAGTGATATGAATACCCTTACGGGAGTTTACAGCAGAAGTATTCATACTAATCAATGTCTCAGAATCGGAAGATTCTAATGACTCATTTTCTGTGGATAGAGTAGAAACCATTTCATCTTGATCAATAATTCGTAATGGGACAACATGTTGACGGATAGAGCTCTTTTGATGGCCTGGTATTTCATAAGATTTCTTTTTCAAAATACGTATATGCCTGTAAAGAGCGGTAGGACTAATTCCCTGATTTTCACACCACTCTCTATCAGTCATACCACTTGTTCGGCATTCAGAAATAGCGGAAAACCAATCATCATCTGTATTAAAAATCGCTTTCGGCATTATATCTCCTTTTATGATATGTACATAGGAAGTAAATTTTCCCAACCTATCAACCACTTGGAAGTAAAAATTCCCAATCTGCCAATCACTTGGTAGTAAAAATTCCCAATCTGCCAATCACTTGGTAGTAAATTTTTTCAACCTGTTAACATGTCTGACAGATCTGAGTTTTAATGCCATTATAAAACAAAAAATTTGCTCCTAAAATCCGGGTGATTACATTTCGCTTACGCATAAAATAAGTAAACGTCAAATCATACGCCTATGATAACTAGCGCCCATATGAGAAAATCTAGAGTATCCGAAAAAACTAGCTAGTTTTTTCGACTAAACTCTAGAAAGGCGGAATTATTTATGGATCAGATTACAAGAGATATCCGTAG
>JAILKW010000259.1 GCA_024693455.1 Lachnospiraceae bacterium | reverse complement strand
TGTTATCGTAGGGATCATCTCCGGAATCCTGATCGCTTTCGTAGCGGTATCCCTGGTGGTATCCTCTATTATGATCGGTATCATTACCTACATCTCCGTATTGGAGCGTACCAAGGAGATCGGTATCCTGCGGGCCATCGGTGCTTCCAAGCGTAATGTGGCCCAGGTATTTAAGGCGGAAACCTTTATCATTGGTTTCTTCTCCGGTGTCATCGGTATCGTTATCACCCTTTTGATCCTGATTCCGGTCAATGGCCTGGTTCATGCGCTGTCCAAGAGTACCGACCTTAATGCCATGCTTCCCTTGGGAAGCGGGCTGATCCTGCTGGCTCTATCCACAGGACTTACGGTGCTGGGCGGTATCATTCCCGCCAAGAGCGCATCCAAGAAGGATCCCGTAACGGCTCTTCGCTCCGAATAAGGCGCACCCTTACAGCTATATCAGGGAACCCGGCACAAAAAGCCGGGTTCTTAAAAAATAATACAAACTGAGTGCAGTTGCAGTGGCTTGGTAAAAAAGAAGAAGTCTGAAAGGATCATCCATTTCAGACTTTTTTCGTGCCTGATTTTCTTGACCGGTACAACTGGTACAAGCCTACATTTCTTGACTGCTACACCTACATTTCTTGACTGCTACAATTCAGAAACGCCAAATTGACGATATTGATCGAATACTATAAAATAAAATTGACGATTTTGAAGAAGGAGAGCCAATATGTATAAACGAAAAATATATGACAGGATGTTAGCCTGGAAAAAGGAATCGAATGGCAGAACGGCGTTGCTTATTGAGGGACCTCGACGAGTTGGGAAATCAACGATTGTGAAGGAGTTTGCAGAAAAGGAGTATGAAAGTTATATTCTGATCGATTTTTTTAGAGCATCAAATGAAACAAAAGCATTGTTTGATGATCTTTCTGATCTTAACTATATTTTTTTGCAATTACAATTAACATATCGTTCAAGTTTAAAGGAAAGAAAATCAGTAATCGTATTTGATGAGGTTCAACTGTGCCCCAAAGCGAGGCAAGCAATTAAAGCGCTTGTTGAAGATGGGCGATATGATTACATTGAAACCGGTTCTTTGATATCTATACATAAAAACGTAAAGGATATTCTCATTCCGAGCGAAGAGCGGAAAATACAGATGTATCCCATGGATTTTGAAGAATTTCGATGGGCTCTCGGGGATGAAGTGACGGTCCCTATGCTAAGGGAATTATATAATGCCGGCAAGCCATTAGGACAAGCAGCACACCGTAGGATAATGAGAGATTATAGATTGTATATGCTGGTAGGAGGAATGCCACAAGCGGTTGAAAGTTATATACAATCCAATGATTTTAGTAAAGTTGATGTGATAAAAAGAGATATTCTGGGACTATATGAGGATGATTTCTATAAAGTTGATCCGACAGGAAAACTTTCTTCTTTGTTTGATGCAATCCCTGCGCAGCTTAACAGTAATGCATCCAGATACCAGGTATCAAGTGTTTTGGCTGGCAATAGGGCAAATGACATACTTGAAAAAATTGTAGAACTAAAAGAATCCGGTACTGTCTTAGTCTCATATCATGCAAATGATCCGGGCGTTGGTATGGCACAAAACAAGGACTTGACACGGTTTAAACTTTTTACTTCGGATACAGGGCTTTTCGTGACGCTGACCTTTAAGGATAAGAGCTTTACGGATAACGATATTTATGCAAGATTATTAAACGGGAAGTTGCAGACAAATCTGGGATATTTATATGAAAATATGATGGCTCAGACACTTGTTTCGAACGGACATGAGTTGTATTATCATACATTTCTGAATGTGGCATCAAGGCATAACTATGAAATTGACTTCCTTGTTGCCGATAAAAGAAAAATAACCCCGATAGAAGTAAAAAGCTCGGGGTACAAAACGCATTCGTCATTGGACGCATTTTCTGAGAAGTATTCATCAAGGATATCGCGAAAAATCCTTACATATACAAAAGATTATAAAACTGATGGGGATATAGACTTTCTCCCAATCTATATGATGCAGTTTATTTAATGATTTAATGAGCTCCCTTGCAAAATCCCGGTTGACAAGAATATGGGGAATTGATAGAATCGGGAACGGTTTTCATTTTCAGATTAGGAGCCGGATAAATCATTGAAAAGTATTCGAGGATTGAAAATATACAGAGAGATCGCATTGTTTATGGCAGCGGCATTCCTGTGTGTGGGGATGCTGGCAGTGTTTTATGTGGCCATGGAGACAGGGCATGAGTGCCACGGAGAGGAGTGCTCCGTATGCGCCTGTATGGAAATATGCGAATCTTTTATTAGGCAGGTGGGGACGGCCTTTCCGGTGTTGATGGCCGGTGTGGTGTATGCACTGGCAGTACTTGTGGTAATACTGCCGTTGACAGATGGTGTTTATGGGAGGACTCCGGTGGATCAGAAGATCCGGTTGAATGATTGAAACGGGAAGGCTAAGAAGTAGAAGGTTTCGATCATTTCATTTAAAGAATAAACGGAGGATCTAAGTTATGAAAAAAATTATGAGAGTTTTAACAGCAGCGGTGGTGACCACCGGATATATGAGTGCCTGCGGAAATGTACAGCAGGCACCGGCACAGCAAAGTAGCAGCACTGAAACGGCAGCAGCAGTGCAGGCCGGTGCGGAAAACGGGAAGACGGATGGAGCAGG
>JAILKW010000251.1 GCA_024693455.1 Lachnospiraceae bacterium | reverse complement strand
TCCTTAAGCTCTACCTTCTCTTTATTTCTTCTTTCCGTTTCGAACATTGACAGGCAAACCTCATGCCGTCTCTTATAAATGTCCTCAAAAATGTCGTTATCCGCGTATAAAGACAGATTATTACCGTCTTTATTAACAATTTCGTCATTTATCGAAAGAAGTGCGTTTTTTAATCTGTTAAGACCTTCTTTTGTATCACATACACCGGTCATGGCAAGGACATATCTTCCTTCCCACATCTCACACTCCAAATGAAAACGCCCGCGCAGCGTATCCATTAGCTTTTTCCCGTCCATTCCGGCTGCGGAAAAAACAAGCTTTCCCTTATCCCTTCCTTCAAATGGAAGAAGTCTTATCCCGGTAAGCGGGAGAAGTTCATCATATATTTCATCCAGGGCTTTATCGTATTTTTCAAAAGCCTGCTGCCCCATGTCCTCAATCCTGTCAGCGCACTCCTCGATTCCCGAGAGCAGAACATATGAAGGGGAACTGCTCTCAAAAATATGCATATATCTCCTGACCTCTTCGGATGAAAACAATGCATTTTGGGAAACCGCAATACAAGCTGTCTGTGTCAATGACGGAAGTGTCTTATGAAGACTCATGACAGCCGCATCCGCCCCAAGACTTATTGGATTATCCGGAACGCTTTTATCAAGTCCGAAATGTGCTCCGTGGGCACAGTCACAGATCAGTGCTATCCCTTTGGAATGACAAAACTTTGAAATCCCCGATATATCGGATAAATATCCTTCGTATGTAGGATGCGTTATAAAAACAGCATCTATCTTCTCCCCGGAATTATCTATAACGTCTTTTATATCGTCAATATCCACTCCGAGAAACAATCCGTCTTCTATTTTCGGATAAACATAAGAAATACCGCATTCACGTATAGTAGCAGCGTTATATACACTTTTATGGCAATTTCTGGCGATAACCGCTTGGCCTCCGCCACGAACAGCGGCAAAAAAGCAGGCAAGATTACCGGCTGTCGAGCCGTTTACCGAAAGTATGACTTCCGCTCCGCCATACATTTTTGAAAATCGATCCTCGAGATCCTTAAGTATCCCCTTTGGGTAATGAAGATCATCAAAACCCTCGATCTCGGTAATATCCATAAAACAGGGGTCTTCGTCACTGATCCCCTGTCTTTTATGTCCCGGCATATGAAAAGGGTACATATCCGACCCGGATAATTGTTTTAGTTTATCTTTTAATCCGGTATTTGCCATGTCCTAATCCAGATACCTTCCCAAATTTGCCATCCAATCCCCAAAATAAATCAGTTCGTTCTGAAGAGATTCCATTACGGGATCTATAAAATTACAGATAAGTGTATAAGTCTCCTCCCAACTTGGGGAAGTAAGTTTTTGTCTGCGAAGCAGAGTCTTCCACCTCTTTTTCATATAAGAAGAACTGCCGTATGTGTGAAAAAGATCCATATTTTCTTTGGCGGGATAAATATTTTCCCTTTTTAAATCTTCTTCCAGTTTAAAGCTGAGCTCTTTTCCGCCTATTGACGCTCTTCCCAGAAGTTCATACAGATAAAGATAAGGTTCCATTTCACCTATAAGCTCAAGATCCCTCAGGATGTGAACCACATGTTCACAGGCAATGGCTTCCGGAGATACTCCAAGTATTGGCAAAGACATGTTGTTCATTGTAGTAAGACTTAATTCAGTCGGAACCGCAGCTATTTTTTTATCGGTAAGTCTGACCACGGAAAGCTTAAGAGGTGCATAAACCTCATCACTTTGAAGAGAAAGCTCCAATCTTATCTCATTTTCAGAAATGCTGCGTATTTCACCCTGAACGAGGATAGGCTTTTCCATCATAAGAAGCTGTTTTCTTAAAAAATTAAAAAAGTATCTTCCCCAGGCCTCGCTCATGACAGTACCCGGTCTTGATGCTGCGCTTCCTGACATTTCCTCGTCTTCTTTATACAAAAATCTAAGACCGTCATCCAGTCTTCTTATACTTTGACCATGATCAAGATCCTGGGGAGAGATCATCCAAAGATATTTTCCGAAATCAGACTCGTATATTGCCTTACAGACACTCTGGGCCATCTCCCACATGACCCTTCCTTTTGAATTTGTACTCACAGCCATACTCCTATAACGGAACGAACCTTATTTATAACCTTTCGCTCCTTTGCGTACTCCATGAGCTTTGCTACATTTTTGGTTTCATCGTTGATATAGGCAAGAAGTCCTTTTTTATAGTATTCCCTGTCTATCTTTTCCTCATATTTTAAAACATCACAGACCAGTCTGTCTTTGGAATAGATTCCCATTTCATTGCCGGCTATCGTGATCTTTTCCACACCTATCTCTAAAACCGCAGGCTCTGTATAATAGGGTGTAACTGCCGGATAGTCCAGCTTAAATCTTGATTTGGAAGTGTTTTTGTTTATGGCAATACTCCAACCGTAAGGCCTCTCTTTCAGATAACCGTGATAAAAAAGAGCCGTCTCCATTGTAAGGATACCGTCGGGATACATGGAAGTTATCATCTGTTCCTCATTATATGTACCCTTGGGAACCGAGTAATATCCGTTTTTTACACGAACAAGCCTGCCTTCTTCCACAAACTGCATGAGTCTGCGATAATCTATACCGGTTGCAACTATATCTGCAGTCTTTGCAACTCCTCCGTTCTTATCTATAAGGGACATTATCTCGTCCAATGCCCAAACCTTTTTTTCCTGTTGAGTTTTCGGTAAAAGCTCTTCCATTAAAAATCTACCTCTTATCTACGTCTTTTTCTGGAATTCCTCTTTATAACAGTATATCTCGGCGCTTCCTTTTGAAGATTATATCTGTTTCTTCTTCTACGTTTTCTCTCACGTCTTATAAC
>JAILKW010000245.1 GCA_024693455.1 Lachnospiraceae bacterium | reverse complement strand
CAAAACCTGAGGTTTTTCGTAGTTTTTTATACGAACAACTGTTAAAAGCATGGATATAAGGCCTAAAACTCCCGACAGAGTGGTAAGTACATATAATACTTTGAGATTGTTTTCAAAAACATCGCCGGGATCAAGGAATGCAAAAAGTGATATTAAATAAACCACCGCAGCCAAAACCATTGACACCGCAAAAGCTTTTCCTTGAAGCATCCGGATCTGCAGTGCATACTGGAGCATCACTACCGCAACCACCAAAAGCAAAGCTCCCGTCATAGGCACGACCATGGAATTGAATTGTGAGGCTTTTACCATTATATACACACCCAAGGTTCCGACTATAAGGCCAATCGCAAATCTGTAACTGTGTATGTTTGTGTACTCACCCTTTGCCCAGTAATAAGCCATCTCAACTATTCCGTAAATTACCATAAGTGATGCCAAAATCCGGATAAATATAGAAAATTCAAACTCCGGATTAATATATAAAACCAAGCCCAGAATAATCAGTATAGTTGACATTATGATCACCAGCACCAATCCGTCTGCTTTAGAACTTCTTTCCTTTTCCATTAGACTATCTCCTTTCAATCCCTTTATCGTTTTATTATAACAAACTCATGTTGCATTTTATACAAAAATAGAGTTGACATCGTTAAAAATATGTACGATACTTTACTTTAGTGTCTAAACAAAAGAGGTTTTAAAGTGATTTACAATAATATACTTGAAGCAGTAGGTAATACACCTATAATTAAACTTAATCATATGACAGGTCCCGATGACGCTGAGGTTCTCGTTAAATACGAAGGCATGAATATAGGCGGTTCCATAAAAACAAGAACCGCACTTGAAATGATAGAAGCTGCTGAAAAAAACGGTGAGCTCTCTCCTGACTCGATCATAGTTGAACCTACGAGCGGAAATCAGGGTATTGGCCTGGCTCTTGTCGGAGCGGTCAAGGGCTATAAAGTCATAATAATCATGCCCGATTCCGTCAGTGAGGAAAGGCGCTTACTTATTAATCAATACGGAGCTGAGCTTATTCTCATTCATGATGACGGAAATATAGGCGAGTGTATTGATAAATGTATCGAGAAAGCCCGTCAAATGAAAAATGATGATCCCAAAGTATTTATGCCGGATCAGTTTTCCAATCCCAATAATGTTAAAGCCCATCTTCTTCATACCGGAAAAGAGATTGTCAATCAGGTAGAAGGTAAGATTGACGGATTTTGTTCAGGCTTCGGAACTGGTGGTACCATCAGCGGTATTGGCCAGGTTCTTAAAGAAGCCAATCCCGATACTCTCATCTGGGCCGCAGAACCGGAACACGCAGCCATTTTATCGGGCGGAGCAATAGGTTCTCATCTTCAGATGGGAATAGGAGACGGTCTCATTCCTTCGATTTTAGACAGAGATATTATTACCAAAGTAGAAATAGTAACCGATGAAGAGGCTTTAAACACCACTAAGCAACTTACCGAAAAAGAAGGTATTCTCTGTGGTATTTCCAGCGGAACCAATGTCTGTGTGGCTCTTCGTATGGCAAAGCTTCTGGGAAAAGGGAAAAAGGTGATCACTATTCTACCCGATACCGGAGAAAGATATTTCAGTACAGATCTTTTTGAATAATATAATAACAAAGGCGGCCAAAAGGCCGCCATATTTTATGCATTCAAGGGAATAAGTATCTTCATTCCAAACTCATCATCTTTGTTTTCAAAATGAATATTTCCCTTATTTTTCTTTACTACATGAGCAATGGATTTTACACCGTAACCATGCATTCTCTTATCTTTTTTTGTAGTAACGGGAAATCCGTTTTTTATTTTAATATTCTCCGGGCAGTAATTTCTCACCTCGATATAAATAAAACCCTTCTTTTGCATAACCCCCAAATAGATCATTCTTCTGTCCTCATTGGGGATCATACTTTCATACTCTATTGCATTATCAAGTGCATTTCCGAAGATCGAACAGATATCCGCGACAGGTATCTGCGACAAAAGCCTTCCATCTGCGACGCAGGTAAGTTCAATACTGTTCTTTTTACAGCGCAGAGACTTACTTGCGATTATGGTATCCAAAACATTGTTTCCCGTTTGTCTCTCGGGCCTGTATTCTTCGAGCTCCTTTCTCATGGTTTCCAGCTGCTGCATTCTTCTTTCCGGATCATCCTCAGCCATGAGCCCCATTATCTGATGCTTAAGATCATGATATTTAAAGTTGATAAGATCTATGGTCTCCTGATAATTTCTGTAATTTTCATACTGTGCCTTAAGAACGTTGTTAAGCGTCATAAGCTCCCGTTCCTTACTGACCTCGGAAAGCCGGCTTTGAAATGCATACATTATTGCAAGACCACCAAGATCTATTATTGTCCTTATGTTGGACACATCATCCGTCAGCCTTGCCGAAAAAGGTGAGTTTCTGACAAAAAAACTCATATTTGAAAACACAAAAGTCAATAGAACTATCAAAGTAGATGAAACTACATCTTTTATCGTAAGACGGACCACTGTGTCATTTTTTATTATTGATGACTCCAATTTGAATAAAATATTGTAGGCCGCAGTATATATACCGACTAAAAGCAGGATCCTTATTATACCTGTAATAAGATCAACATCGCCCTTGAAAAAACCGATTGCCTGCACCGAAGCCCCTATGGGAAAACGACTGTCCGCGCGATCAGGCAGAAAGAAACTTTCTATCTGCCATTCGAGTGAGGCTGTAAACTCCGCAGCCAAAAAAGCCCACAGAGTATAATAAATATGATAGATCCTGTCCCTTTTTATCAGTATATGAAGCATCATATACATACTGAAAACCGCAAGAAACATACACGGTATCCAAAAAATGATGTAAACCCTTGCTGTAAAAACAAGAAATGCGCAGTGTAAAAAAGACCACGGCGCAATTATAAATATTGATTTTTTGATATCATATCTTCGGGGCAGAAGCATTACAAAGACCAACACTGCCATGCATTCCGCAATCCCCGTATACAGTCTGGGAATATCCTCAGAAACTATCTTAAATAATCCGGGCATCAGAAATCTCCTATATAATCCGCAAGGGCCGACATAAAATCATTTTTCCTGGCTCTTGCAATAGGTAAAAGCACTCCGCCTATCACGACACAATTATCCTTTACCCCATCCACATGTCTCATATTCACAAGACAGCCCTTATTACTTCTGAAAAAGCCAAGTCCGTTTACGGACTCCTCTACATCCGTAAGCTTCGCTCTGGTCACATAATCATTATCCCTGGTATGATAAATGAGGTTATGTCTTTCACTTTCAATGAAAAAAATCTCATCCAATTCCAGCTTAACGATCCCCTCTTTTGTATTTATAGCCAGGACATGGGTTTCCCGGTTTTTAACTCTTCCTATGGCTCTTTCCAGCTTCTGCGAGAACGGAAAGTATTCTATTGGCTTTAGAATATAATCCAAAGCATCTACCTGATACCCTCTTATTGCGTAATTGATCATATTTGTGATAAAAATGATCACAACATCTTTATCGAATTCGCGTATCTTTTCAGCAGCAGTCATTCCGTCCATGAATTTCATCTGGATGTCCATAAGTATGATATCATACTTACCGGTGTAATTCTCAACTATCTCATCACCATCGCAAAATCTTGTTACGGATATTACACTTCCGGTTTCTTTTTCGTAACGGGAAATATATTCCGATAATTCTCTTGCGAAGTGATCCTCATCTTCTACTATAGCAAGATTTATCAAGATACACCCTCCAATCCCGGTCCGATTTGGGACTCATTATACCACAGTCGTCCTTCTCATATACGCAGGCTAAAATCTTTTTATTTCATCATCTGCATCATCACTGCTTTGATCTATACTTTCTATAACAACATCATATTCAGTGGATGAGTCAACCACCACATGTACCGTATCCCCAACAGCCTTTCCCATAAGAGCCTTTCCCAAAGGAGATTCTATGCTTATCTTTCCTTTAAGGGAGTTGCTCCTGATGGAAGTAACTATCTTATATGTGGCTTTCATGTCATTTTGCGTAAAACGGATCGTGACTGTATTATTCATGCCAACAAGTCCGTCGGTGAAATCATCCGATACGACCTCAGCATTTTTCAGCATATTCTCCAAGTATCTGATCCGGCTCTCGTTTTGATTCTTTGCCCGCTTTGCAGCATGATATTCAAAGTTTTCGGACAGATCCCCGTGGGCTCTGGCCTCCTTGACTTCATCCAAAAGCTGATGTCTTATATTAAGTTTTCTGTCTTCTATCTCACTCTTTATCTTTTTAACGTCCGACTCCGTCAGTCTCTCTCTCATATCCTAAAGCTTAGCTCCGTATTTTTCTTCTATCTTGGCAAACATTGCTCTTCTGTCTGCATGTCTGCCGTCTTCCGTTACAGCAGAAAGATATGCGTTAACTATATCCTTCGCCGTCTCGATTCCTACTATCCTCTCACCGAATGCAATTATATTGGCACCGTTATGCTCCTTGGCCAAACGCGCAGTGGTAACATCCGAACATACAGCAGCACGAACTCCCGGAACCTTATTGGCAGCTATTGATATTCCAACTCCCGTTCCGCAGATAAGCACACCACAGTCATACTTTCCTTCTGCCACAGCTCTGCCGACTTTTTCTCCCATAATGGGATAATCTATCTTCTCGCCGATACCTATACCGAAATCATCAACCTCATGCCCCAATGACTCCATGTATTCTATGAGCTGATTCTTAAGCTTTGGACCTGCATGATCATTTCCGATTACAATCTTCATTTTTATTCCTCCCCTACTTTAAAATCTATTTGCTTTTTATTATTTTTCTTTCTTCTTAACGGAATATTACAAACCATACCGTTCTTTTTAACTGATATCCGGTAAGCGATAAGCACTATCATCTCAAGAAAACGCTTGAGTATTATCTGAGGCTCTTCCTTAAACATGTGGATCGGTTCTACCAAAACCGAAAGAACCCCTGAATTATTGGCTCCCCATATATCCGTAAAAATCTGATCTCCGACAAAAATCGTCTGCCTTGGATTAACATCAAGCCTTTCCATTGCTTCAAAAAAGGCATTTGGCGCAGGTTTGCCGGCGAGGAAAATATAACCGTCCGTGCCAACCTGCGTACAAAAAGACTCTACACGCGGTTCCTTATTATTGGAGATCGCAATAGTTTTAAAACCGCATTTTTTCAGATATTTAAAAAACTTTATCGCTCTTGCGTCCGCCGGAGCGCCATGATCCACTATTGTGTTATCTATATCAAAAAGAAGAGCCTTATAGCCCATCCCGGAAAGAGCTTTAAAATCAATTATAAATATACTTTTTACATATTCCTTGGGAAACAATCTGTTTATCAATCTACTGCTCTCTTTCTGTTCGGGTCTCTCCCCATGAGACCCGACAAGGGAACCGATCTAAAGTAAAAGTCCTACCGGTTAAAATTTGTAAACTGTCCTGGTAAATCTGTCTTCCCCTGCTTTGATCACAGGCTGAGGGAAGGACGGAATATTGATCGCATTGGGATAATACTGTGTCTCAAGGCAGAAACCATATCTCTTATCATAGTTCTTACCGTCTTTACCTACCTCGGAAGACGTAATGTAATTGCCTGCGTATAACTGGATACCGGGAAGATCCGTATATACTTCCATAGTGATATCCTTTGAAGGTGTCGTAACACTGGCTGCATGGTAAAGAGTCAGACCATTATCATCAAAAGAAGGTGTACGAAGCCCGTCATCTCTGTTAAGGATATAGTTGTGATCGTATCCGCCTGCAAAATTCAAAACATCATAATCAGTATCTATACGGTCACCAAGAGCTGTAGGCTCCCTGAAATCCATAGGTGTGCCTGTAACATCACGAACCGTTCCGTCGGGTATCGAATACTCATCCGCATAGGTAAATTCGTCAGCTTCAAGGCTTAATATATGATCGAGGATCGAACCCGCATCATGTCCGTTAAGGTTGAAGTAGCTGTGATTTGTCGGATTAAAGATAGTATCTGCATCCGAAATACCGTGATAATCAATTATCAAAGCATTATCATCAGTAACGGTATATGTAACATCTATGCCAAGATTTCCGGGATATCCCTGATCCATATCAGGACTGTCCAAATGGAAGGTGATGGAATAATCGGTTTCATCCGTAACTTCCCAAACCCTCTTGTGATATCCGTCGGGTCCGCTGTGAAGGTTATTTTTGTCATTATCATTCTTGGCAAGTTCATAATGCTTTCCGTTAAGATCAAATGCTGCTCCGCCAATACGATTTGCATGACGTCCTATTGTAGCTCCGAAATTGGGATTGTTTTCAAAATAATCCTCAAGCCTGCGATAGCCTAAAGCAATATCCCTTGTTCCACCGCCTTGAACCGGTACATAAAGCTCTGTTAAAATAGCTCCGTAATTTGTAACAACGGCGGCGATACCTTTCTTTCCCTTTATGGTATATCGGTATACATCGTCATCGTCTTGCGTTCTTCCCCAAAATGATTTGTCCACTGTAAAACCTCCTAATTACTAAATAATAAATACAATATTAAGTTTCAGACTAATTTATACTGATGGCATTAACTGCTGTAAAATTTAGAAACTCCTATCCATCATGCTTGAATTAATTCTGTAAAAACAATAATAACAAATACTATTATTTTTATCAACTTTGAAATCCCGGCCGTCATATCGCAGGAGAATATTTTCCCACTTCTTTACCCATTAAAAAAACGCCGATACAATGATCAGCGCTTTTTTATCTTTTTTATGAAGCGGATTCCTGTTCCATTAACCATCCGCGAATATCAGACATTCCTCTGTACTTTTCTATTCCGTTTTCACTTCTTAATACAAGAGTCGGTGCCTGCATTATTCCGTATTTTTCTACAAGTTCAGGTTCTTCGTTAGCATCAAGTATGCGATAGTCGATACCTGCGTCATCCAAAAGCGTTTTTGCAGCTGCGCAATTGGGACATGTCTTTGTCTTAAAGAGGATTGCGTTTACGCTCTCACCAGTGTTGGCTGAAGTCGTATTCACTTCTTCTTTTATCTCCTCTTTTTCAGCGCTTACAGGCTTTACATGTCCGATATGAGACTTTCCAACCTCGTAAACCTTCCTGTCCTTGTACTCCTGTGTCTTTCCGTCGTTCCAGTTCTGAACCGGGCGATAATAACCTGTTATGCGGCTGTATATCTCGGTTTTATTTCCGCAGTGAGGACAAACTGTCTGCTCTCCCGAAAGATATCCGTGATCCTTACATACAGAGTATGTGGGAGACATTGTGTAATAAGGCAATTTGTAGTTTTCTGCGATCTTCTTAACCAGATTGGCTGCTGCCTTCCAGTCGGGAAGCTTCTCTCCGAGGAATGCATGGAATACAGTTCCCGAAGTATAAAGTGTCTGAAGCTCATCCTGAATATCCAGTGCAGAGAAAATATCATCTGTATATCCAACCGGAAGATGTGATGAATTGGTGTAGTAAGGTGTACCATCCATATTTGCTGTTTTGATATCGGGGAATTCCTCTGTATCATGCTTTGCAAAACGATATGAAGTGGATTCAGCGGGAGTAGCCTCTAAGTTGTAAAGGTCTCCGTACATCTCCTGATAATCCGAGAGGCGCTCGCGCATATGATTAAGAACGTCCTGAGTAAACTTCTGTGTCTTCTTGTCTGTCATATCAGCGCAAAGCCATTTTGCATTAAGTCCGACTTCGTTCATACCAACAAGTCCGATAGTGGAGAAGTGGTTATTAAAGGTTCCAAGATATCTCTTTGTATAGGGATAAAGTCCCTGCTCCAAAAGCTTGGTAATTACTGTACGCTTTGTCTTTAAGCTGCGGGCAGCAATATCCATGAGATGATCGAGTCTCTTATAGAAATCAGCCTCATCCGAAGCAAGATATGCTATACGGGGCATGTTGATCGTAACAACTCCGATTGAACCTGTTGACTCGCCGGAACCGAAGAAACCGCCGGATTTCTTTCTGAGTTCACGAAGATCAAGGCGGAGACGGCAGCACATTGAACGAACATCACTGGGCTCCATATCGGAATTAATATAATTTGAAAAATAAGGTGTACCGTATTTTGCTGTCATTTCAAAGAGAAGCTTATTGTTCTCTGTCTCACTCCAGTCAAAATCGCGGGTAATGGAATACGTGGGAATGGGATACTGGAATCCTCTTCCGTTTGCATCGCCTTCAACCATGATCTCAATGAAGGCCTTGTTTACCATATCCATTTCTTTCTGACAGTCACCGTATGTAAAATCAAGTTCCTTACCGCCTACGATAGCGGGAAGATTCTTTAGATCTGCGGGAACTGTCCAATCAAGCGTTATGTTTGTAAAAGGCGCCTGTGTTCCCCAACGGCTGGGAGTATTTACACCGTAAACAAATGACTGTATGCACTGCTTAACCTCTTTTTGTGAAAGATCATCAACCTTTACAAAAGGAGCTAAATATGTATCGAAAGATGAGAATGCCTGTGCTCCGGCCCACTCATTTTGCATTATGCCAAGGAAGTTCACCATCTGATTGCAAAGAGTGGAAAGATGTGTTGCGGGTGATGATGTTATCTTACCGGGAACTCCGCCGAGTCCTTCCTGTATAAGCTGTTTTAAACTCCATCCTGCACAATAACCCGTAAGCATTGCCAGATCATGAAGATGGATAGATGCGCTTCTGTGAGCCTCAGCTATCTCCTCGTCATATACCTCACTGAGCCAGTAATTTGCTGTTATGGCTCCTGAGTTTGAAAGGATAAGTCCTCCTACAGAATAAGTAACTGTGGAATTCTCCTTTACTCTCCAGTCATTGATCTTGAGATAATCATCAACAAGATCCTTGTAGTTCAAAAGAGCTGAATTAACATTACGAACTTTTTCACGTTGTTTACGATAGAGAATATAAGCTTTTGCCACATCAGCATATCCGCATTCGGACAAAACTCTCTCCACACTGTCCTGGATGTCTTCGACTGTAATACAATCATCCGTAATCTTTGACTCAAAATCAGATGTCACACGAAGCGAAACAAGATCTATTACGCTTGAATGATATTGTTTTTCCTGTGCAACAAATGCTTTTGTAATAGCGGCGCTTATTTTTGATATATCAAAATCAGCTACCTTTCCATCCCTTTTTACTACCTTGTACATCTTCTCCTCCTCAAATACACTTCTATTAACCCACTTACTACATTTTGGGTCTTTGGTCACAAGTTGTATTGTTTCTGAACTAAAAAAGCACCATATCTAGTGCTAAAACAATTTAACACAATAATACGATGCTTGTCAATATATAGTTTGCCGATTTTATACCACCACTAGATATAGTGAAATCACTCTACACCGCGTATTTCCACGTTTTTTGCGTATGCAGAAGCTATTTTTTTATATTTTTCAAGTTCTTCTTTTGTAGGCGAGCTTAAATTACGATCGGGAACCGTATCTCTGTCTGTAAAAGCCTGTAAATAGTAATTCTTCGCCCCCGGAATAAGCTCTCCGATGAGCTCAAATGATTTCTCATCATGAAACTCTCTTACAACCGTGGTCCTGAATTCGTAGTCGGGTGCTTTTTTCATGATAAGAGAAATACTCTGCTTGATCTTGCTGCTGTCAATTATATCTAGCCCAACCGTTCTTTTGTACCTGTATATCCCGTTTTTGATATCCATGGCAACATAATCCAAAAGCCCTGCCTCAAGGAGCTCCTCAAGCGGTTCCGGGTGATACCCGTTGGTATCCAGTTTGACAAGGTATCCGAGTTCTTTCGTCCTTTTGATCAGATTAAAAAGATCGCTCCAAAGACAAGGCTCACCTCCGGTAAATACCACTCCGTCAAGCAGCCCTCTTCTTTTTTCAAGGAATTCAAAAAGCTCTTCCTCATCCATTACCGGTGAAGCTCCGCCGGTTACAAGTTCAAAATTATGGCAAAAAGGACATCTGAAATCACATCCTCCAAGAAATACCGTACAGGCAACCTTTTGAGGATAATCCAGTAATGTCATTTTTTGCAGTCCGTATATCTTCATGGTCCACCCCTGTTTCGGTAATAAACGTCATTGCAATCAAGTACATATTTAGTATGACGAAGCTAAACCAACGTCTGAGCTATAGTGTACTACCCTTTACACAAAATAGCAACGAAACAATTTTATGTTGCTTGTGAATACTCCGGTTTAATGATAAAGTTATAATAAATCCCAATGTAAATTGTATAAAAAATAAACTGTTTTTATGAAGGAGAAAACATGATAGATTACGCACAGGGCAGCGGCAAACAATACCATACCAATGTTGGTCCCGATGATATCGGTAAATATGTGATAATGCCAGGGGATCCGAAAAGATGCCGGAAGATAGCAGACTGTCTTGACGATGCCAGGCTTGTGGCTGATGTTCGCGAATTTGTCACTTACACAGGCAGACTGGACGGCGTTAAGGTCAGCGTCACCTCCACCGGGATCGGAGGCCCTTCAGCCGCCATAGCAATAGAAGAATTATCGAAATGCGGAGCCCACACCTTTATCCGTGTAGGCACTTGCGGAGGGATGCAGGATGATGTTATGGGCGGTGATCTTGTGATCGCTACCGGCGCCATACGAATGGAAGGCACCACCAAAGAATACGCCCCCATCGAATATCCCGCTGTCCCCGACTTTGATGTCACATGTGCACTTGTTGATGCTGCCAAAGAAAAAAACCTCAGATTTCATACCGGCGTAGTCCAAAGCAAGGATTCTTTCTTCGGACAGCATGAACCTGAGGTAATGCCTGTAAGTTATGAACTTGAAAACAAATGGCAGGCGTGGCTTCGTATGGGCGCTGTCGCGTCGGAAATGGAAAGCGCCGCACTCTTTATCGCAGGAAGTTTTCTTCGTGTGAGAGTAGGCGCATGCTTCCTTGTCCTTGCCAATCAGGAACGCGCCAAAAAGGGTCTTCCCAACGAGCAGGCACATGATACCGACTCAGCCATTCGTCTTGCCATAGACGGTCTCAGAAAGCTTTTTTAAGGCCTTTCCTGCGCTTTACTTAGGGGCGGTGTCATCTCGTCTGATATATATTAAGTCACCGATCCCTTTACGCCAATTCACTACACTAAGATCAACTTTTATACTGCCTTCATCCCCGTCTATTTGTCCGTTTTCGGAGTACTCCCATAAGATCCAGCCATCCAGGGAATAAAAATAGACGGGCCATTTTTTGCAAGTTATCCACTTGGGATACTTATCAAAGTTTCCTTTTAAATACTGTTTATCCATAGAAATATCGGTATGGATCACAGGCTTCATATCAAACTTGTTTTCTATAACATCGCAAAAAGCTTTCAACTCTTTTACAAATTCATCCTTATCTTTAATACCATCTCCGATATTAGTTATGTCAACAGCAGGTATAAGCTCTCCATCTTTAAGATTTCCCAGGACTTTCAAAAAAAATTCTGCCTGATCCTTTCCGGAGGTTTCACTGTCAAACACATGATAAGCACCGTTAAATACGGAGCTGTTTTTTCGCATTCGCATCCGGTTTTCTTTGTAACTTCCGTCAATAAGCTTATCGCCTTCGGTTGCTTTAAGGTATGCAAAACTAAGAGCATACATCATAAAATTTTCACAGATGATACTCCCCTGTTCTTCGGATACCGTCACTCCCTTTGCCGCATTGGTGCCAAGTACCAGTTTATTGATCTTAGTGTAGTGAATTGGCGTAAAGGGATCGGCGACTTGATATATCTCAAACAAGATGATGACCCTGCCTCTAAGCAAAGCGTAAGCGAGTGAGGCTATAAAGAAAGGTGTGGGCTTAAAAAAGCTTTCTGAGACCGTCTATGGCAAGATGAATGGCTGCGTCGGTATCATGAGCCTGCTCATTGGGAAGCCCCTTTTTGGCGCGTTCCTGATTGGCAAGAACAAGGAAACATGCTCCTACTCTCACCCTAAGAAAACTTCCTGCGATAAAGAGGGCGGCGCTTTCCATTTCCGATGCGACAGCGCCCATACGAAGCCACGCCTGCCATTTGTTTTCAAGTTCATAACTTACAGGCATTACCTCAGGTTCATGCTGTCCAAAGAAAGAATCCTTGCTCTGGACTACGCCAGTATGAAATCTGAGGTTTTTTTCTTTGGCTGCATCAACAAGTGCACATGTAACATCAAAGTCCGGGACAGCGGGATATTCGATGGGGGCGTAT
>JAILKW010000209.1 GCA_024693455.1 Lachnospiraceae bacterium | reverse complement strand
TAAAATCATTTCTCAGGAAATCAAATAAGCGTACCCTTGAATCTGCTATAAATGTGATGTGCTTTGTATTGGAACGCTCTTCCCAGGTTTCATCCTTTTTGTAGCCAATCACACGCCATTCCAAAATCAAATCGATATCTTCCGAAAATCGTTCAATCAGCCCGTATGCCTTTGAAAGTGATGTGCCAAAATGCCGATATCGGCATTTAGGTACTAATACCGATTTTTTGAAAATGCCGAGTTTTATATAGGGTAGTCCAAAAATCCGTCTTCTTTCTGTGATTTTCTCGGAATAAATGTTTATTATGAACCTATCAGTCGGAATTGTCCACTGATAGGATTTTTATTTTCAAGGAAGGAGACATAGCCTATGACAAACGAAAGCTTAAAACAGGCCGCAGAAATCTTTTGTGTGAAGATATCACAAAAGAAATATGCTGAAGCCACGCTACGAAACTATCACCAAAGAATCCATTCTCTCCTGCGTTATTGCGACTCTGAAGGTCTAGAATCATTTAACTACGAAGAAGCCGAAATCTATTCCCAGTGGCTTGACGAAAGGGTCGGTCAGGGCGAAATAAAGGACAAATATGCTGGATTTCTTCGAGGTTTTGCCCTTGCTTTTGCAGATTTCAACTCGATCCCAGTGGAAGCACAGGATGCCTATATCTTTGTTCCACACACTACCTTTGTTTCCTCTAAAAATACATTAAAAGAAGACAGTCGCAAGATAATCAATGAGTTTTCTGATTATCTTGACCAGATTTATGCCCCAGATAGTATACGTGGGTTTCTTTTAATATCATCACCACTACTCCATTACTTTGATGATAACGATATTCCTCTTTCAAAGGTCACTCCGCAAACAATACGTGATTACTTCATATTTATTGCACCTAACCGTCCAAACAGTATGGATAATGTTGTGTTTGGGGTTCGTGTATTTTTGCGCTTCCTGTCTGAACATGAATACATAAACTGGTATCCTGAAATGGTGGCCTTTCGGATGCCACCGTCAAGGAAAAAAGTTCCGGTTGCTTATTCGGACAGCGAAATCCGGACGATTATAGAAAACATTGATATATCGAATCCAACTGGCAAACGTGATTATGCAATCATAGTAATGTCTCTTTTGACAGGACTTAGAAGTATAGATATACGTAACCTTAAGCTTTCGGATATAGACTGGGAAAAGGATAGGATTCATATCGTCCAGCACAAGACGAACCGTGAGCTTATTATCCCGTTGCTACCCACAGTTGGAAATGCGGTAGCTGACTACATTTTGAACGCCAGGCCGAAATCATCAGAGCCATATGTTTTTTTATCTCATGGAAGAGGAGCTATCGGAGAACCCATGGGACCAGGAACCATTATAAACCGGATGCGTATCTACCTGAATGAATCAGGAATCAAAGATGGCGGCAATGACGGGAGGGATTTCCACGCACTCCGAAAAACATTTGCCACCAACCTTCTCGTATCTGGCACGCCGCTGGAATCGGTAGCAAGTGCCCTTGGTGATGCGGGAGTACAGGCAGCCAAGCCTTATCTCGCATTGGATGATGAGAAGCTGCGTTTATGCTGTCCTGAAAAGATGGCTCACCCTTGCAGAAAGGAGGGGCTGTATGGCTAAGAAAAAATTCTATGGCTTTCACAGCGGTTTTGCAGAATTACTCACCGAATTTATTAAGCATAAGTGCAGCTTGGGATATGTTGAAGATTCATACTTCCATCTTAATAGCTTTGATGCATTCTGTGCGGATAAATACCCGGATGCTTATGAATTGACACAGGATATCGTTACTGAATGGTGTGCTATAAGCGACAAAGGAATCATCAACCGTTGCAGTCAGATACGCGAATTCGCAAAATATCTTATTTCAATGGGAAAACCCGCTTACATATACCCAGCAGCAGCTATCCCCAAGAGAAATGATGGACTTCCGTACATTATTTCATATCACGAGCAGTCACGTTTTTTTGAGGCAACTGATAAGATGGTGAGCTCAAAGAAATCCCCACTTATGGAATATACAGCCCCTGTCGTGTTCAGATTGATGTTGGGATGTGGACTCCGACCGCGAGAGGCAGTAGGTCTTTATCGCAGGCATTTCGATTTTAATAATGGAACCATATACATTGAGGACTCCAAAAACCATCGTGACCGCCGCATCGCGGTTTCGTGGGATCTGATAGATCTATGCTGGCGTTTTGACTGCATAGCGGATGGTTTTTTCCCTGAGAGAGCATGTTTTTTCCCGAATAAAGACGGCAATCCTCTAAGTTACCCCTCGCTGGTATACCTTTTTCAGAAGTCTTGGGATCTGTCAGGTAATGACACAGGCGAAGGGCGTCCTTCATTATACTCTTTCCGTTTTACATTTGCTACAGAGACCTTGATGAGGTGGGTAGAAGAAGGAAAGAACATAGAGTCAATGATTCCGTACCTGAGCGCATATATGGGGCATGTAAAATTCAAAGATACCTATTACTATATCAAGCTCCTGCCTGATAGGATTGCGAAGATGAAGTTTATGAATGTTGATGGCATAATTCCGGAGGTGAATCGAAATGAGTGGTGGTAAAAATAAAGACTTCTGGTCGCTTCTTGGACAGTTTTTCCAGTTATATCCTAAACAGCGTAACATAAGCGACAACACAGTACTCAACTGGCGGTATACTTGGAATATATTTCTATCATGGCTGTTTAGTACAAAAGGTTTTGAGCTCGAAAAACTATCTATTGATACGGTAACATCTCAGATACTGATGGAGTTTCTTGATGACATGGTCAGGGAGAGAAAATGGTCGCCACAGACAAGAAACGAGCGCCTCTCCATGATAAGGAGTTTTTATCAGTATGCTGCATCCGTTGAGCCGTTGTATTACAACAAGGTTAAGGAGCTGGGCAGTATCAAAAAAGCTAAATGTGTGGATTCATCTGGAGTAATTGACTACATTCCGAAAGAAGCCATGACCGTGTTATTGTCGATTCCGGATCCTGCGACTCGCCTTGGATGCCGCGATATGTTTTATATGTCCCTTGCATATGACATTGCAGCAAGAACGGCAGAAATGACATCCATGAAAGTGAAGGATTTTAACCCAGATAAAAGGATAGTTACTCTGACAGGAAAAGGGAGAAAGCAGAGATTGGTACCCGTATCATCTCAGACTATTGATATGTACAAGAGTTACATCTGCTCTTTCCATCAGATGTATGATCCGGAAGCTTATCTGTTTTATACCATACACAATGGCGAGCATACGAAAATGTCATCCGATACAGTTGCACGATTTTTAAGGATTCACTCTGACGAAGCAAGAAAAAAGTGCCCTGTTATGCCAGAAAAGGTCCATCCTCATCAGGCTTTCCGTACATCAAGGGCAATGCATCTGCTCCAGAGTGATGCACCATTGGCAACTGTTGCGCTTATCCTCGGTCATTCGGATCCAATAACCACGGTCAAGCATTATGCAGCTGCCGATACAGAAATGAAAAGAAAACTTATGGAACGAGCCTCAAAAGAAATGCTTCCCGATTTTAGTGATA
>JAILKW010000204.1 GCA_024693455.1 Lachnospiraceae bacterium | reverse complement strand
TGTGGCTTTTGCGGGAGAGCAGACAGCCGGAAGAGGAAGAAGCGGTCATGACTGGGAGTCTCCTCCAAATGTTTCTGTGGCGACAAGCATAGCTCTTTTTCCGACCGGGGTTCCCATTGAACGGATACCAAGGTTAACTATAATTGCTGCTATTGCTGTCGCTGAAGCGATTGAGGAACTGTATCCCTTAAAAACAAGCATTAAATGGCCCAATGATATCCTTATAAATGATAAAAAAATCTGCGGTATTTTAACCGAAAGACATCCCGAACTGGCGGATCCTCAAAAAGGTGTTCCTGTGATCGTGGGAATAGGTGTGAATGTGCATCACGACTCATTTCCCGGAGAACTTTCGGATAAAGCGATATCAATAGATATGGCACTTAGGGAGGTAGGAGAAAAGATCACGACCCACAGAAAAGACATATGTGTTTCCATATGGAACAGATTTGATGCTCTGTATCGTGTTTTTACGGAAGGAAAGGGTTCACTCGCATCTTTTCTTGATGAATATAATCTAAGGCTTATAAACAGGAATAAAAAAGTTAAGGTGCTTGATCCAAATGGAGAATATGAAGGGGTGGCTCTTAACATAGACGAAGAGGGCAGACTGCTTGTTGAAGTCGGCAATGAAATAAGAAAGATCGATTCCGGAGAAGTATCTGTAAGAGGTATATACGGATATGTCTGAATATACGGCAAAATAAATTTTTCTTGCAATTTCGCGCAGACTGTGATAGTATGTGTTTTCGTGGTATATTAATTCCTTGCTTTTGCCATGAGGGCAAAGGCCACAGACCATAAGGAGGTAAAAATGGTTAAATACGAATTAGCGCTCGTAGTCAATGCAAAAATTGAGGACGAAGCGAGAGCAGCTGTCGTAGAGAAGGCTAAGGGTTATGTAACCCGTTACGGCGGAGTGCTTGCAGACACAGAAGAATGGGGTAAGCAGAAGCTTGCTTACGAGATACAGAAGATGGATGAAGGCTTCTACTATTTCATTCATTTTGATGCAGAGCCTACAGTTCCTGCTCAGATCGAGGATCATATCCGTATCCTTGACAATGTACTTCGTTTCTTAATAGTTTGTGCTGATGAAGAGCAGCCCACTATGAAGAAAGAGGAAAAGGAAACAAATGAATAAAGTAATTTTTATGGGAAGACTGACCAGAGATCCTGAAGTTCGCTACGGCGGAGCAAGCGGTGGAGCTATTGCACGTTATTCAATAGCAGTTGACCGCAGATTCAAAAGAGACGGTCAGCCGACAGCAGATTTTTTCAACTGTACTGCATTTGGTAAGCTTGGTGAGTTCGTGGAGAAATATCTTCGCAAAGGTACCAAGATAGTCATGGAAGGAGAGATCCAGAATGACAACTATACCAATTCAGAAGGCAAGACAGTTTACGGTTTCAATATAATTGCAAATAATATTGAGTTTGCTGAGAGTAAAAATGCATCCGGCGGCGGAGATTATCAGAGCGCACCGGCTGCTTCACAGGGAGCACCCAGCGGAGATCCGGGAGATGGATTTATGCAGATTCCGGATGGCCTGGACGAAGAGCTTCCTTTTAGTTAAAGCTTTAGGAGGAAAAAACAATGGCTTTTGGTGGAAATAGAGATGGAAGAAGACCCATGCGCAGACGTAAAAAAGTTTGTGTATTCTGCGGTAATGACAGTGTTATCAGCTACAAGGATACAGCTAAGCTTAAGAAGTATGTTTCAGAGCGTGGAAAGATCCTTCCCCGTCGTATAACAGGTACATGCGCTAAGCATCAGAGAGCGATCACAGCAGCTATCAAGCGTGCTCGTCATCTTGCACTTATGCCTTACGTAGCAGACTAATCTTTTTGAAGTTTACGAGTCATTTTTCAAAGAGAGTACAATTTAATTGTATTTTCTATGGATTATGGCTCGTTTTTTGATTTGAATTATGGCTAAAAATAAGAAGAAAATGGAGTTTCGTTATTACGAGATTCCGAAAGGTGAATATATTTTACCCAAATTGGGAAAAGGCTGGGAGCAGGAGTACGGAGTAGGATATGGTTCGATGCAGCACTTCCATAATTACATGGAGGTTGGTTACTGTTATCACGGAAAGGGAAGACTGATAATAGAAGACAGGATATACAGGTATTCCGATCAGATGTTTACAATTATTCCTGCAAACGTGCCTCATACAACCATTTCCGATCCGGGAAATATTTGTAAATGGGAGTTCCTTTTCATAGATGCTGACCTTTTCATAAGGGATCATATGAGTGAAATGTTTGATATCGGAGGCGTGGATAAAGTTATCCGTGATATCAACAGCCGTGGTACGTTAAAAACCCGGGAGAATCATCCGATAGCGGCCCAGATCATTCTTTCTATTATAAGAGAGTGCAGAAAAGAGGATATTTATTTTAAAGAAAGCGTTAAGGGTTATTTATATTCTCTTTTTATAGAAGTACTCAGGTTAAAGGATGAAAGAGAGAGGATAATTTCAAATGGAGCCAAGGTTGATCGTTTTGTCCGTGATGCTATCGAATATGTAGGTGCTCATTACGCTGAGGAGATCAGGGTATCAGATCTTGCTTCTGTCTGTGGGTTGTCGGAAAGTCATTTTCGCAGGACATTTGAAGAGAGCATGAATATGAAGCCTAACGAATATATAAACCTGGTTCGTATTGACAAGGCTTGCGAGCTTTTGGAAAAAGAAAGAATACAAATAGAAGATATAGCATATAAAGTCGGTTATCAGACACCCTCAACTTTTAACAGGAATTTTAAAAATCTCACCGGAACATCTCCTCTGAAATGGAGAGAGCAGGGCAGAGACAAGAGTTCCAAGCGGGAAGAATTTCTTATAAGTGCCCAAAGGGGATGGGAAGGTCTTGATAAGGATGGTAAACAAAAGAGGTAGTTGTTTTTTCAAAAACAACTACTTTTTTTGCATTTATGACTTTTTATGAATTTAAGATTAAATTAAAGTCGAATTTGCAAAAAATGTGGTTGTTTACGTTAACAAAAAGTTGTTTTTAAATAATATAATTCAGAATGTAAACATAAACAGACAGATGCGTATAAAGATATACGCGTCGCTTAGGTTAAGGAGGGTATAACCTATGAAGAAAAAACTTTTATCAGTATTACTTTGCGGAGCTCTTGTAGCAGGTTCACTTGCAGGCTGCGGTGGATCATCTGAATCAAGTGATACAGCAACAACAGAAGAGACAACAGCAGACAGCGGTGAGAAAGAAGAAACAAAAGAAACTGCATCAGGAGATGAGAACACGGTTTCTGTTTATGCATGGGATGCAAACTTCAATATTCCCGCACTTGAGGCAGCAGCAGAGGATTATAAAGCAAATGTTAATCCTGATTTCAACCTCAATATCATTGAGCAGTCACAGTCATCAGACGTTGAGAACGCTATCACACTTGCAGGACAGTCAGGTGATTACAGCAATCTTCCCGATATAGTTCTTTTCCAGGATCATTACATTCAGCAGTATGTTCGCAACTATCCTGATGCATGGCATGATATGGCAGCAAGCACAATTGACTGGTCAGATTTCGGAGCTGAAAAGCTTTCATATTCAACAATCAATGATGTTCATTACGGAGTACCTGTAGACAACGGTACAGCTATCATGGCTTATCGTACAGATCTTCTTGAACAGGCCGGATACAGCATGGACGATATGACAGGAATTTCATGGGAGAAGTTCATCGAAGTTGGTAAGGCAGTATATGAGAAGACAGGAAAGTACCTCCTTTGCATGGATGGTGACGGAAACGACCTTCCTTACATGATGCTTCAGGCAGAAGGCGTATCACAGTTCAAGGATGGAAAAGCTAACATCGTTGGAAATGATACACTTAAGCAGGTTATCCAGGTTATCTGTGACATGGCTACAAACAACGTTCTTTATCTTGCAAATGACTGGTCAGATTATACAGATCAGGCAATCCAGGGCGACATGGTAGCAGGCGTACTTAACGGAAACTGGATCATCCCTACGATCGAGAAGGTAGAAGCAAACAGCGGAAAGTGGGAGATCACATCACTTCCTACACTTAAGGGTGGCGAAGGATATGCAGCAAACGGTGGTTCATCACTTTACATCACAGGCAACTGCAAGAACTATGAACTCGCTCAGGACTTCCTTGATAAGACATTTGGTGCAGGAAGCACAGCTACTTATGATGCAGCACTTAAGAATGGTGGAGTTATCACATGTTCTACAAAGGCCGGTTCTTCAGAAGTATATAACGAAGGTGTTGATTACTTCAACGGACAGGCTATCTACGCTAAGATCGTTCAGATGGGTGCAAATGTACCTGTAGTAGAGCAGAACGATTATCACTATACATGCCGTCAGCAGCTTGCTACCGCTATCCACAATATCTGTGAAGGCGGAAACATCGATGATGAGCTTAAGAACGCAGAAGAGCAGCTTACATTTGCAATGGAAGGAAACGAGTAATTATTTCAATATCCTTTTATAGCTGGTTTTGACCAACGGGGAATTGGGCGACCGATTCCCCGTTTTTTAAAGGAAAGGGGTCTCGAATTGAATAATAAGAGTATTTTAGCCAGGCAGCAAAGAGCCGGCTGGGCGTTTCTGACACCTGCGACCATACTCATTTTTGTAATGAGCTTTTGGCCCATGTTAAATGCCTTCATAACTTCATTTAAAAAAGGTGCTGCTGCCCAAATGACATGGGCAACGCCTATTTTCAACAACTATTCACGTATGCTTTCGGACAAGATCTTTATCAAGTCTGTAGGTAACACATTTTTCTACTTGATAATCCAAGTGCCTGTAATGCTTATCCTTGCTATACTTTTGGCACAGCTTCTTAACAACAAAGATCTTAAATTCCGTGGATTATTCAGAACAATGGTATTTTTACCCTGTGCAACATCACTTGTTTCTTACGCACTTATTTTTAAGTCATTGTTCGCTACACAGGGACTTATCAACCAGATTCTTCAGAATATAGGAATCACAAGTGAAAATATCAATTTCCTGGGTACCGAAGGAACGGCAAAGATGGTTATCATCATCGCTCTTCTTTGGAGGTGGACAGGATACAACATGGTATTTTACCTTGCAGGTCTTCAGAATATAGAATATTCGGTATATGAAGCAGCAAAGATTGACGGTGCAAACGGTTGGAGAACATTCTGGAGCATAACAGTTCCTCTTCTTCGTCCTACTATCATAATGACATTTATCATGTCAATTAACGGTACACTTCAGCTCTTCGATGAGTCTGTCAACCTGACAAAGGGTGGCCCTGCGAACTCAACAATGACAATGTCACATTATATTTACGACAACTCATTCGGACAGGGTGTTGCAAACTTCGGATATTCATCGGCTATGGCCTTTATAGTATTCGTTATGGTTGCTGTACTCGCATATATTAATTTAAAGGTAGGTGATAAACGTGACTGAGACTAAGGTAAAGAAAAACAAATCCGCGATCCAGCGCAGACTTATTCCATCATATATTTTCCTTATAATAGTATCGTTTATCTCGGTATTTCCGCTGTACTGGATGATAACGGCGGCTACAAACACTTCCCTTGAGGTGGCTCAGGGTAAGATTTGGTTCGGAACACATTTTCTGGAGAATTTAAACAAGCTTACATCAGGCTATGATCTGTGGGGCACAATGTGGAATTCATTCTTCTACGCAGCAGTTCAGACCATCCTCTGCCTTTTCATCTGCTCACTCGCAGGTTTTGGATTTGAGCTTTATCATGATAAGGCAAAGGACGCACTTTTCGGAGTTTTGCTTCTTGCGATGATGGTTCCCCAGGTTGCTACAATGATACCTCTTTTCAAGATGATATCATCAATGCATATGTTGAATACCGTAGTAGCTTTCATACTTCCGGCTATTTCAACACCTTTTATGATCATGATGTTCAGACAGAATTCCAGAAACTTTCCGGTTGATATCTTAGAGGCAGCTCGTATGGACGGTCTTTCAGAGTTTGCGATCTTCTTTAAGATGTACGTTCCGGTTATGAAGTCAACTTATGCGGCAGCAGCTGTTATCACATTCATGAATGCATGGAACTCATATCTTTGGCCGAAAGTAGTCATGAATGATACACGTGCACAGACTATGCCCATGCTTATCGCAAATATAGCAGGTGGATACACAATAGATTACGGTCTTTTGATGGTAGGTGTATTATTCTGCTCGATTCCTACAATGGTCATCTTCTTTGTACTCCAGAAACAGTTTGCTGAAGGTATTACGGGAGCAGTTAAATAATGGGGGAATTTGATATAAAGATCCTGGCTGATCCGGAAGCGTTTTTCGAAAACAGACTTCCCGCTCATTCCGATCATGATTATTATGTTGATGAGAAAAATGCGGAAGCGGATGAGCCGGACCAAAAGGTTCTTTTAAACGGTGTTTGGAAGTTTAACTATTCACAGACAGTTGACGAAGCGCCGCTTAACTTTGAAAAAATTGAATATGATGTAACCTCATGGGATGAGATAAAGGTTCCGGCCCACATTCAGATGGAAGGTTACGGTCATCCTGCTTATGTTAATACTCAGTATCCCTGGGACGGGATTGAAGAGCTTGAACCCGGTGAAGTTCCTAAATACTTTAATCCGACAGGTTCTTATGTAAGATTTTTCTCTCTTCCTGATTTTATGAAGGAGGGTCCGGTATATATTTCCTTCCAGGGAGCCGAGAGTGCTATAGCTGTCTGGCTTAACGGGCATTATATCGGATACAGTGAGGACAGTTTCACGCCCTCCGAGTTTGATCTGACAGAGTATGTTGACAGAGATGGTGTAAATAAGCTTGCGGTAAGATGTTTCAGGTTTTCTTCCGCAAGTTGGTGCGAGGATCAGGATTTCTTCAGATTTTCCGGAATCTTCAGAGATGTTTATCTTTACACCGTTCCCAAGGTTCATGTCAGGGATATGAAGATATTGACGGAACTGGATGACAATTATGAAGACGCAGATCTTAAGATAAACTTTGATATAGTAACCTGGGGAGACGCGGTTCCGGGGAAAGCTGTAATTTCGCTTTTTGATGAGGAAGGAAATGATGCAGGAACTAAAGAAATATTCCTCGCAGACGAGAAAGAAGCGGTAATTCATGTCGAAAATCCTAAAAAATGGAGCGCAGAAATACCTAACCTATACGATGTTGAAATAAGGATCACCAATGACGCCGGAGAACAGACAGAATTCATTAACGAAAATATAGGATTCAGGAAGTTCGAGCTGAAGAACAGTGTTATGTATCTCAACGGGAAACGTATTGTTTTCTTCGGTGTGGACAGGCATGAGTTTTCAAGTGAGACTGGACGTGTTGTTTCGGATGAGGATATTTTAAAGGATATCCTTACAATGAAGCGCAATAACATCAATGCGATACGTACAAGTCACTATCCCAACAGGACTTTGCTCTACCGTCTTTGCGATATATACGGAATTTACCTTATAGATGAAACAAATCTGGAAACTCACGGTGTATGGGATTCTATAGGGAGAAACATCCATCAACTTGATTACAGCGTTCCGGGAGACAGGCCGGAGTTCCTTGAAATGATAATCGACAGAGCCCGTTCAATGTATGAAAGGGACAAGAATCATCCTTCAATTCTGATCTGGTCCTGTGGTAACGAATCATTCGGAGGAACCGATCTTCTTAAAATGTCAAATGAGATCCGTTCCTGGGATCCTTCAAGACTTGTTCATTATGAAGGAGTATGGTGGGATCCGAGATATCCCGAGACAACGGATATGGTCAGCACCATGTATCAGTCTGTTGAGGATATAAAGAAGTTTTTGTCGGAGCATCGCGATAAGCCTTATATCAGCTGCGAATATGCCCATGCAATGGGAAATTCCTGCGGAGCTATATATAAGTATACAGAGCTTACGGAGACGGAAGAGCTTTATCAGGG
>JAILKW010000179.1 GCA_024693455.1 Lachnospiraceae bacterium | reverse complement strand
GAAAAGGAGGAAAAATGTACGGATTAAAAGCCATGCTTAAACGAGAACAAGTTTATTTAGAGGGGATTTTAGAAAAGGTAGAAAAGAAACCAGACGATACTACGGAAGGGAAACTCAGGATTTCAGTGGATCATGGTCAGTTAAGATACTATCATTGCGTTGATGACGTCCATGGTTCTTATATTTCGACAGGGGATAAAGAACTTCCGAAGCAATTGGCTCAGAAGGCATATGATTCTGCAGTGATCAGGAAAGCTGAGTTCAGGCTTAAACAGATCAAATCATTTCTTAAAAATTATGAGGATAATGAAATTGAGAATCTGTACACATGCTTACATGCAAAAAGGCAGCTTTTGATCGATCCGGTTGAATTTACGATTGATCATTTGCGGGAACAATGGTTTGCTGAGCCGTATACAGGGAAAGAATTTCGAGAAGGTACCGCTGTCATCCTTACGGAGAGGGGAGAAAGGGTACGCTCCAAATCCGAGAAGATACTTGCGGATTATTTTTGCAGAAATCATATTCTCTATAAATATGAGAAACCTTTGTTTTTGAAAGGGTATGGGATAGTATACCCCGATTTTACTTTTTTTTCAGAAAAATTAAGAAAAGAGATTTACTGGGAGCATGAAGGGATGATGGATGATCCGAATTACGCAAAAGCAGCCGTAAAAAAGATCAATGCCTATCAAATGAATGGAATAATGCCTGGTGAACAGTTGATCCTGACTTATGAAACAGAGGAATCTGTGTTGAATTCTCAACTGATTAAGACCTTAGCCGAAAAATATCTCGATCGGAATGATCCTGCAGGACCTTAAATACTCACTGATAAAGCAGATCCTGGGGGTGATCAGCGGTGTGATCGAGGGCATCGTCACACCGGATGACCTGGACAGCGAAGACTATCCCTGTGCTATGACCATGCGGATGAGGTAGGAGCAGAGTCTGCGACTGACTATGAACGAATGGCAATTGAATTTGTAATTGTATAATCAAATGGAACAGTAATATCACTTTTATACCGGAGAGAGAGGAAGCATATTGGAATGAGCAAAAATTTAAACACAGTATAGATTATCCTTGCAAGTGTGCTTGTTGTGGTGAAGGAATAATCAATGAAATGCATGGATGGTAGGAGATTTTTTACTCCAGAGAAGGCAAAAAGAAGTAGTTGATTTGTTCGGACAAATCCGACTCGGATGCAGCCGAATAAAAACTTTACAGAAAAAAGCATAAATAATATAATAAATTTAACTCAGCAGTGTCCGAGTCGGAAAGGACCGAATAAAATGAAATTTATTGGAAGGATAAAACAACTGGAACAAATTAAGAAGGAAATGCTTTCAGATGAGATGCGGATGTCTTTGATCTATGGAAGACGACGCGTAGGAAAGAGCGCGCTTGTAAAGCAGGCAATTAAAGAATCCGGAATCAAAAGCTTTTATTATGAGTGTAAGCAGGTGACAGAAGAAAGTAATGCCCGGGGCATCTGCGAGGTCATTTCAGAAGTGCAGAACCTGCCGAAGTTAGGTTTTACATCAATTGAAGAACTGCTTAATTATGTTTTTACTCTTGCAAAAGAAGAAAACATAGTGTTTGTGTTAGATGAATATCCATATCTCAGGGCAAATGTAAAAGGGCTTGACAGTATACTTCAGTCACTCGTTGATCAATACAGGGAAGTATCAAAGCTAAAACTGATCATTCTTGGTTCTTATGTAGATATCATGAAATCTTTACTGGAACATTCTAATCCGTTGTTTGGCAGAGTAGATCTGGTTATTGATCTTAAGCAAATGGACTATTATGAGTCAGCTATGTTTTATCCCGATCTGTCTTATGAGGATAAGGTCAGGATCTATTCTGTATTTGGAGGTATCCCCTATTTCAACAGGCTCATTGATGATAAAAAGTCTGTAAAAGAGAATATAATAGATTTGATCGCTTCACCGGGGGCCAGATTAGAAAATGAGGTTTCCATGTACTTAAGTGCTGAGATATCTAAGATAGTTAATGCAAATGAAGTATTCGAAGCACTTGCCGGAGGTTTTTCAAGGTATAGAGATATACTGTCTCAGTCCCATGTATCCAGCGGACCTACACTTGTAGACGTACTTGAAAAACTGATAAAAATGGAAGTAGTAGAAAAGAAGGCGCCTATAAATGATGAGAGCAACAAAAAGAAAATGGGATATTACATTTGTGACAACCTTTCTCTTTTTTATTTTCGGTATATTTTTAAATATTCATCTCAGCTGATGATTATGGAACCGGATATATTTTATGATAAGTATATCAGCCGGGATCTTGAGGAAAATTATGTTCCGCGTAAGTTTGAGGAGATTTGCAGGCAATATCTGATCAGACAGAATCGGATGGGGAATATAGATCCGGTTATTGAGAAGATTGGAAAATTCTATTACGATGATCCAAAGACGCATACGAATGGTGAATTTGATGTTGTTTCACTGGATGAAAATGGATATATTTTCTATGAAGTGAAATTTAGAAAAAGAAAGATATCGAGAGAAGTAATAGATGAAGAAATACAACAGGTAAAGAATACAGGCTTTAATTGTTATAAATATGTTTTCTTCTCCAGGTCAGGATTTACTGCAAAAGAAACTGATGAGGTAAAACATATAGAACTTGATCAGTTGTATAAATAAGTGATGGATGGCAGAAATAATTAAGTTATTTTATTACTGATGAAAACTTGACAGATCATCTCCAATATGGTTGGCTTTAATGCATAGTTTAGTTCATGAGGGAAGGAGAGGGGCATGATGACAGTATATGATTTTACGGTAAAGGATATGCAGGGCAGGGAAGTCGGGCTTTCGGATTATCAGGGGAAGGTTCTGTTGATCGTGAATACGGCCACAGGCTGTGGATTTACACCTCATTATGAGCCCCTGGAGGCCATGTATAAGGAGTTTAAGGACAGGGGCTTTGAGATCCTGGATTTCCCCTGCAATCAGTTTGCAGACCAGGCGCCGGGCAGCGCGGATGAGATCCATGAATTCTGCACCCTGAAATTCGGCACCGAGTTTCCTCAGTTTGAAAAGATCGATGTAAATGGTGAAGGTGCCGATCCGCTGTTTGTTTTTCTGGCTGAGGAAAAGCCTTTTCAGGGA
>JAILKW010000171.1 GCA_024693455.1 Lachnospiraceae bacterium | reverse complement strand
AGATAATCATTAGATGCAGGCTTAAAATAGTCTTTATCCGATGGATTATTAAGCATTGCCTGCACATCCTGAAGTGTATATGACGGACCATCTGTCTTGCCGTGGGCTTCAGGTTTGGAATAATAAACAATAACGCTAGTTTCTGCATCATCGGATACCTGTGCGCCTACCAGATACTGATACGTGTCAGTGAAGCTACTAAAGCCATTTTCATCCGTATTTCTGGCAGCATATTCCGATGTGTTTGGGTATAAAAGGAGTCCTGCAAAATCGTCCAGATCGTACTGCCTATGATCATCATAATAGGCTTTGTACCAGATATTTCCTTTGCGCATGGTCTCTGCATTTTCTCCGTTTCTTTCCGGATCCGGAATGAATTCATCGCAGATCATATGTATGGCAGTGTCTTCATCAAAGTCATCAGGGATCACACCGTATTCCCCGCTATAGTCCTCGAAGTAATACCAAAAATCATCACTAGTCGCCACATATGGATGTAGTGCATCTTCTTCATTTTCAAAGATAAGTTTAGAGCGTATGATATTTACGCCGCTCTCTTTATCAAAACTTGTCACTTCCACATATTTGCAGCTTGCCATCCGTTCGTTTTCGCTTGGAAACAGAACATACGCCATCGGGTAACCGGCGTCATCAGTCTTGATGCCGTAATTATAGACCACGCTGATCTTAGGGATTTCATACACGATGATCCGAAAATCATCCGTATCCGGAGTCATATATGTCCTGTCATCTTCGTCTTCATATAGAAGCGCCATTACAGCCGGATCTTCTGCCTTGTTCTCTTCTTTAGCGCTTTCCGCGTTCGTCTCCGTGACCTTCAGTTTACCGTCTGCAAGAAGTCTATTTTCGTCCGGATCATCCCAGTCTGCAAAAGTCACTTCATAATAAGTGCAATTTGAAACTTCCTGATAAAACGCAGACGAAACTATCTCCCACTTCCATGTGGCGCCTGCCTTTTGTATATCGGTACCCTCTGCCAGATTCGGAACAGATTCACCGATGGTGCTTACAGCCCAAAAAGAAGGGGACGCTGAAAGCTCATATCCTCCGCTCCTGTCTTCATCAGAGTAGAACCTGAGTCTTACCTCATTATTGTCGCCTAATGAATTCAGGATTTCATCTGTATAGCTGACAAACACTGTATCAGGAGCACTCTTTTCCACTGTCAAAGCGACGGTTCCCTGACTCGCGCCCTCGGCATTAGACGCTGATCCGCCACTATTTCCTGCTTTACCGCAGGCAGAAAGTATTATTGAAAGTGTAAGAATTGAAAAAATGATTGATCGTCGAACTATACTATGTATTCTCATCTTTCCTTCTCCTTTACCAATATAAGAATCAAAAACGGGCTAACGCCCAAGCGTAAACCCGCATTCATCAAATATATGGCTTACCCTCTTTCATCACCATAATACTATCATTATTATATGGCGACAAGAATAAAATACAGTTTACTATTGCTTTATCTGTATCAATTCCTTTCTATGATCCGCATCACAGATTCAATATTATATCCAAATACCAGCCCAGGTTATGCTTTCACGGCGATAAGCTTACCAGTCTGATGAGTCGATGGGCGGTCGGATTATACGATAAATCCTTCATTCGAAAGCATATCCACAAGTAAGTCTTCTTTCCCGTCATGGGTCTCCATCATGATATACCCTATGCGGTCAAAAGCGCCGTGTTTGATAAGATTTGGGTAGATATCGAATTCACCCCCCTCACAGTCCATCTTTACGGCAAAGAAAGCATCCGGATACTGATCCATTATCTTTATCAGTTCCGGGCCGGCCTCACGGATCTCCACGGTTTCTACATTTTCATCCTCAGGTTTGGCAACCACACTGCCCTGACCTGTCCTCATGATACCGTGGTTTTCTTTATTATATACAAAGCTTCGGGTATCATTTGAATCTCCGAGTCCATAGGGAAACGTCTCGATCTTGTCCCTGATGACAGCACTGTTTAGCCCGATATTCTCTATTGCTCTCTCATAGGTAGGTTTAAAGGGTTCAAAGCCGTATACTCTCTTTATAAATCCTTTTGATGCAAAGAATATGGATGCCAGCCCCACGTTAAGGCCGATATCAAAGAGTATGCAGTCCTTCGCACAGAAAATCGGTAGGTATTCTTAAGATATATCTCTTCGAATACGAAGAAATCACTGTATGCTCTAAGGGCGGCTTTTAGGTTCACTGAGCCATAATGCATCTCCGCCGTAACGGATGCATCGTTTTCCACCGTGAGCTTATAGTCGGATCTTTCAAGATACAGCTTCGGGGTCCAGATGATTATCCTGTCCTTCGGAATTCCTAGAGATAATAAATTCTTCAAAATGTTCGTACATCTGCTCTGAGATACTATAAGGAGCGTTTCTGATCCGGAAGGATCCAGATCCCCAAAGGCCACAACCGGATAACCAAAGGTCACTTCCGATGGTGCGTTTTCGATTTTTTCTTCTGCTATCATTGAGATATGGTATCCTTCAGTAATCTCTCTGTAGTAAACATAAAAACGACCACTCAATCAGGCAAGTATTGCTTTTTTCATGAATTGCCTCCGATCTATTTTTATTCATTTTTGTCATATTTTTTATGTATTATACGGTTTTTTGCAAAAATTGGCTAAGAATTTTTCGACAATGCCAATATACGAAAGAAAGTTTCAAAATAAATCGCCCCTTCCTGTATTTGTTCGTATATAATAAATAGAAACACGGTACATCAATGGATTACCTGTACACTCATAATCATTAAGGAGGATAGACTTATGACATCAGCAAAAGATAATACAAAAGGTATCGTAGGTGACGGTGTGGCTCTGAACGATGCAGATCTGGAGCAGGTATCCGGTGGTGCAATCGCAAGTAACGGCGGCCTTGCAAGCAATGGTGGTCTTGCAAGCAAAGGCGGTCTCGCAAGTAATGGTGGCCTGGCTAGCAACGGCGGTCTCGCAAGTAATGGTGGCCTGGCTAGCAACGGCGGTCTTGCAAGCAACGGTGGTCTCGCAGGCCTCGGAAAAATCGGAAAGATGAATAAGTAACCTATGTAAAATAAAATTGATGATTTAAGAACC
>JAILKW010000091.1 GCA_024693455.1 Lachnospiraceae bacterium | reverse complement strand
GTTGCTGAATATTCAAGAGAGATAGCCAAAAGATACGGTTATGATGAAGATCAGCAAAACGAAATATATATGATAGGAATTCTTCATGATGTTGGTAAGATAGGTGTTCCGGATGAGGTTATCAATAAGCCGGCAAAACTTACCGATGAAGAGTTCGAGATGATAAAACAGCACCCCGTAAGGGGAGGCAAGATACTAAGTCATATCAAGAACATGCCAAAGCTTGCAACAGGAGCAAAATGGCATCATGAGAGATATGACGGAAGAGGTTATCCCGATCACCTTGCGGGAGAAGAAATCCCCGAGGAAGCCAGAATAATCGCAGTTGCTGATGCTTATGACGCCATGACTAGTAACAGAAGTTACAGAAGGGGTATGACACAGGACGTAGTAAGGGGCGAGATCGAGAAAGGTAAAGGGACGCAATTTGATCCTACATTCGCAGATATTATGCTTAAAATGATAGATGAGGATAAGGAGTACAAAATGAGGGAATAAACAGTTAAAAGAAAGTGGAGGAGAATTATGTTTGGAGAGAGAAAGTTGGGCTTCGGACTAATGAGACTGCCTGTTACCGATCCTAACAGGCAAAATGCCATTGACATCGAGCAGGTAAAACAAATGGTGGATCACTTTATAGAAAATGGATTCACTTATTTTGACACTGCGCTCATGTACATGGGAGGGGACAGTGAAGCAGCGGCAAAGGAGGCGCTTGTAGACAGATATCCGAGAGATAAGTTTACTTTGGCGACAAAGCTTCATGCAGGATTTTTTAAGGATGAAGAAGACGGAGAGAGAGTTTTTCAGAATCAGCTTAAAAAATGCGGAGTAGATTATTTCGATTATTATCTGCTCCATGATATCGGTGAGGATCATTACAGGATGTACACCGAAAGGAACAGCTTCGAGTGGCTGGCAAGAAAAAAGGCAGAAGGCAAGGTTAAACACATGGGATTCTCATTCCATGACAGGGCTGCGCTTCTTGACAGAGTCCTTACAGAGCATCCTGAGGTTGATTTTGTACAGCTTCAGCTTAATTATCTTGATTGGGACAGCGAAGCTATCCAGAGCCGTTTATGTTATGAGGTAGCCACCAAGCACGGTAAGCCGGTAATCGTTATGGAGCCTGTCAAGGGTGGTACACTTGTGAATGTACCGGATGCGGTCAAAGAGATGTATGAAAAGATCCGTCCGGATATGTCAGTTGCTTCATGGGCTATAAGATTTGCGGCTTCACAGCCGAATGTAAAGATGGTGCTTTCCGGAATGAGCAATATGGAACAGATGAAGGATAACACCTCATATATGCAGAATTTTGAGCCTTTATCCAAGGAGGAAATGGAAGCCGTAACCAAAGCAGTTGGATTTATAAACGGAACCATTGCCATTCCGTGTACAGCATGTTCTTACTGCGTGGACGGATGCCCCATGAATATACCGATTCCCAATTATTTTTCGCTTTACAATCTTGAAAAACAGGAAGTGGAATCAAAGGGATGGACACCTCAGGGTGAGTACTATTCCAGACTTTCCGAGACTCACGGTAAAGCAAGCGATTGTATAGAATGTCGTCAGTGTGAGGGAGTTTGCCCGCAGCATCTTCCTATCGTTGATCATTTAAAATCAGTTGCAGGACTATTCGAATAAAGTATGATCCCCTCGCTTTAAAGGCGTAAGCTTTAAGCGGGGGGATCTTTTTTTAAAAGATAGAATTTCGTCTGTCGTCTTCGGCTGTTTCTGCCGTAACTATCTCAGTATTGTAATCAAGATCAACATATTTTGAAAATGCGTTATCTTCCCAGAGATTGATCGTCCTCCAGATAACACCTTCGATATATTGTTCGGTTATCTCCGGAAGGAAGAGGAAGAACTGATTGGCTTTGCTCTGCATCATGATATCGCTCTTTCGAAGTGATTTTTTAAGGATCTCACCCAGCTCTTCAACAACACGGGGAAGAAGCTCCATACCGTTTTCCGAATCCTTGGGGGTAACTGTAAAAAGCACCTTATAAGCTACACTGTGATAGCTCTGGATGTAGCGAAGCATGTAGCGGTAGATATAGCTGAAGGCTTCCTGTCCAACCCAAAGAGCACAATTGGCCTTGCTTCTTTCTTCGAATATCTTGCTGAGCTTTTTCATATCCTCTTCGGGAGAGGTATTTTCCGTTGTCGGAGAAGTATTATTGTATATGGCAAAGCTGTGCTTTCCGTTTTGCTTAACATTGTAAAGTGCCTTATCAGCCATATGGAATAACTCTTCATAATCGTTGCCTGATTTTGGAACATAAACAGCGCCTATGGAAACACCTAACGGAATAGACATATCATCGCCGAATATCTGTTTTGCTTCGATGATGAGCTGTTCATTCATACGGGCAGTGAAGTCCGAGATCGGTCTGTCACTTTTGACACCTACAAGAAAGGCAATAAACTCGTCACCGCCGATACGTCCCGTAATATCTTCAAAGCGGGTGTATCTGCGGATAAGATCTGCAAAGGTTGAAAGGATCTTATCTCCTTTATCATGACCGTAAATATCATTGACAAGCTTAAAGTTGTCGATATCAATGATCATAAGTACGCCTTCTTCGATCGCACAGACATTTGTGAGCTGATCGCTTACGTTTGTTTTGTTGAGGAAGCCCGTAAGGCCATCATGTGTCGCTTCTTTCGTAAGATCCTGGATATGCTCAAAGTTCTTCAGGACATTTCCGATACGTCTTGTGAGTACATCTTTGTAGAACGGCTTGTATATGAAGTCCGAAGCACCGAGATCGAAGCCCTTACTCTCCTGATGAATATCGTTTTCTCCTGTCATGAAAATGACCGGAGGAGTATCTTCACCCATTGAAAGCTTAATGGCGGCATACATCTCAAATCCATCCGTATCCGGCATATAAAGATCGGAAAGAAGCAGATCGGGATGAACGTCTTCGCACATTTTGATCCCGGATTGAGCGGAGGTGGCGAAGTAAAGCTCATATGTATCCTTAAGGATATTTTTAATAACTTTGAGAATTAACGGTTCGTCATCTACGACCAATATCTTCGACATATATTTCTCCCCCATTTAGTTATATGAAATATTTATGCCTTGTATACAAGTAATCAAAATCAGTAATTTAAATGCCAGGATAAAACTGATCTCGTAAATATATCAATAGTACATATTTTATAAGCATTAAAAAAATAATGACACAGTCACGTACATTATAGCATACAGCAAGATTAAAAAACAATGAAATAAGAATAAATGAATGAGATATGCAAAAGATAAATTTAAGTTCGGCTCACGAGACTTGGTGCGGGATTTGCGTCAGCGTTATCTGACATATTTCTTTTACAAATTCCTGCATATGCTCGCGGAGCGTATATCTAAGACGGAGATTGAACCCCGCCTGAGACAAGTTTCTTGCCCTCGCTTACGCTTTGCTTAGAGGTGGGGAGTTTCGAAAAAATAAGGATAATTATATTTGAAGTGTTTGAACATGGAAAAAAAATAGGGTATATTATTAGTAAATAAATCGGTTACAGACAGGGTTTTATAGGGAGATTGGATATGAAGAAGATTCTGCTTTGCAGTAATACCGAAGGTACGATAAACGAAATAGAAGATATTATTGTAAGTGCTTCAGATTTTGAGATAATAGTCTGTGAGCAGGGAATTGATATAGGTGCCGGTATTGCTGAAAACGAAAAGGCAGATCTTCTTATAATTAATTTAAGCGATCTGGCTGATAACTCTCATATGAGCATATTAAAGCTTCAGACTGCTCTTCCCGGTATTGCGATCTTAGCCTACGGTACTACTCTTGAGTATACGAACTTTCTTGCCAAGTATGTTGGAGGCGGTATACATCATCTTGAAAAACCGCTTGAGGTGGACAAGGTTGTGGCAACAATAGGAAGAGCACTGAGTTTAAATGATGAAGAACTCACCTTGATGAGAGACAGCCTTGAACATAAGGGTGAAGGTGAAAATGCTCATATTCTTTTGGTTGATGACAATGCACTTTCGCTTCGCGGGATAAGGTCGATGCTGAGCGAAAAATATAAGGTATCGCTTATTACCTCAGGAGACGCAGCGATCAAATTTATCAAACAAAAAAAGCCGGATCTTGTGCTGCTTGATTATGAGATGCCGGTTATGGACGGAAGAGCTGTTCTTGAACAGATAAGAGCGGACAGAGAGATTTCCGGTACAAAGGTGATCTTTCTCACCGGCAAAAACGACAAAAACAGTATTTCTTCTGCCATGGCACTTAAGCCGGAAGGTTATCTGCTTAAGCCGATAGAGAAAAAACAGCTGGATGC
>JAILKW010000042.1 GCA_024693455.1 Lachnospiraceae bacterium | reverse complement strand
TCTGCCACTAACGAACATCACTTAGTATAATTTTATTGATACGCAATCGAGCAGGCTAACACCTTCTCGATCAAAATACTCTATAGTCAAGACTCGCTCATAACCCCCACCTACGCTAACGCTTAGAGGTGGGGGATTTCTCCGACTGAGTTAAAGTCCACGATATGACTCAAGTGTTATATTTTTATTTTCTTCGATCATCTCAGCAAAATTATCCTTCATTGTTCCGTGTAACCCCCGGCCATCTTTCAACCTGCTGATCTGTTTATAAAGGTTAATTGATGCAGGATCCTTTTTCCGGTCGTTTGTTTCCATGGCCTTTTTTAACTTCTCCTGGCTCTTTTTTCTTTCGAGAACTTTGGCCCCCTCCTGAGGATCTTCTGTGTTAGTGTCCTGGTCAAGAAGTTCCTGATTCTCCCAAATTTTGTCTGTATCTATAAGAGAATAAGCCGGTGTGACCATAACTCTTATCTGATTCATAAGTCCCTGATTAAGCGACATGGTGGCATTAATAAACGTACCTGCCTTTACCAACTCTTCTTTGGTAACAGCAGGAGCATCTTCATCAAGGAAATCATAAAGACTTATATCCGAAAGATCTTCTATAAGATTTTGTTGCTCTGAAGCCGCAGTTATTGCAAACATAAGCTCCGGCAACTCATCAGCTCTGTCTTCCAAATCCTTAAGTGAATCAAATTTGAACCTGTTTAGGTCAAATCCTGCAAATATTTTAACAAGTTTTACCTTACTCTTCCATATTCTCTTGGCTTCAAGGATAACCTCCTTCTCTTTTTCCTCATCTATGGGAGCATCATTTTCATCATTGGTTTTAAACTTCAGTTCTGTTTTTGAGGCTTTTATTCCACGGTTTTTGACACCTTTAAGCTGTTTAAAACTGTTAAGTGCCCTCTGGCCGAATACTGACATATACATTATCTCGTATTTATCCTCTTCGGAAATCCCCGGAAGAGAAAGAAGACTGATGGCTGCTCTGGGAAGATTAATGTTTGAATAAAAATCCGCAACCGTTTCATCCGAAACCTCATTAACTTTGTTTTCTGCCTTATATTTTTCCTTTAACTTACTTAAAAGCGCTTCATTCCCAAGGATCTGGCGTGTATAAGCTTTCTTAAAATCGCTTTTAAAGGATTTTGCATTATCGAAAAGCTCATCATTAACCTTGTTGTATTTTGCACTGAGTTTCTTTGACAGACGATACTTATCTTCGAACTTATCCTCTACCTCCTTTATGTACTCCTCTGTGGGCTCAATATCAAAGTCCTTTGCATATTTGATAATAAGTTCTTTTCTTTTTTCCTTATCTGTCATATATGTATCCGAAATATCACCGGAAACAACAGATATTGTATAATACTTAGCCAAGGCAGTATTGGATACATCCGTAGTTCCGTTTGAAATGTAGTCCGTTGAAATTCCCAAGGTATTTATATCTTTAAGTTTTTTCTCATCAAATTCGTGTTTCGGATTAATCTTTTTAGCTTCCTCTTCTATCACTTTTTTTGACTTGGTATCAACTTTAAACTTAAGATTTGATTTAGCGCTGTTTGCTTCCTTTACTGCAATAATATTGTTGATATGTTTAACATATTCGTTGTCTTTAATATTTTTCGAGAATACTTTTAATTCCTTAACCGACATGATATCAATCTTATCTTTTATGCCTTGTTCATAATACTCTGAAGTAAGTACTGCGATCTTAAGATCATATATCTTCTTTGTATCGGTATACACCGTTAATCTTGCCTTTATCTCATTGATATCGTCCTGAGTAAATTTGGCACTGGGCACACCCTTTAAGATCAATTTTTCATAATCATCGACCATATACTTCATGCCTTCGACCATTTGAAGCTTTTTAAGTCTGTTTTTAAAGTAGTTGTCATATTTTGATTCTGTAAAGCGTATATCATTTCTGAAATCAAACTCGCTTACATCCCAGGATAAGACCTCTAAAAGGAAAAGTTCAATTACTTTTAATTTATTTGCGTATACATTATCATGTGTCTTTTCCTCATCAAGCTCCAGCATATTCTGAAGGTCTGTTGCAGTCTCTATACTTCGATCATGAAGTAATGTATATGCACAAACAGCGGCCTCAAGTTTATCGCATTTATCCTCGTCATCTACTCTATACTTAGCCTTGCTTCTTGTCTCTTTAAGAACAGATCTTTCCGGTTCAATGTCAGCTTCCTTAACTGCATCTTTAGCTAATTTACAAATATTTTTTCTGTCATTGATGGCACTTTCTTTAGATTCTTCATAAGTAAGAGTGGCATTTCCGTCACTTAGATAATGATTCGCTTCCATCTCTTTAAATGGTGTATAGGTTAAAAGCTGCTCAATATAATAAAATATTTCATTTGCATTTTCTTCATCAATATTTAATTCCGGATGTTTTTTTGCATATCCCTTATCGTACAGATATTTCTTATAAATCGAATGCTGTTTCGCCAGATCCTCTCCTGACATTGCCCTAAGTTCATGACCTAAATTTGTTTTATGGATCTTAAAAAGACTCAGAATACCATATGTACCGAACTTGTTCATAAAAACATGTATGCTGTCTACCTTAGCCTTAACCTCATCTATGACCTGCGCATTATATTTCAGATCATTTAAACGTCCGCTTTCATGTATATCCATATAGTTTTTAAGTAGATCCATAAAGTCAAATGCCATCATACAAATGGTGTACTTTTTCTCAAAGTCCTCATACACCTGACTTTCATTATCCATGTCAAAGATGCTTATATCCAAATCCTTGAAATAGTCAAACACCCACTCTGCAAATTCTTTATAATTTTCAAGATTCTCATCTGTTGCAGTAGGAAAATTAATATTGGAAGATCCTTTTTTATAGTATTCATATCCTTCTTCGACAGATAATCCTTTAAGAAGACTCATGCATGCAATAGTATTTGAAATTTTACGATAATTACCGCCGAAGAGTACACCGTCTTTTTCACCATTTGCGCGAAAATACTCGATCATTCCCGACCTATAGCATTCGAATTTGAGCATATAATCATTTGATATTTCATACTCATCGGGTATAAAAGGTTTGTTCTCCGTGTTCAATAATGACCTACCGAGATCCTCCATATATTCTTTCTCAAAAGCTGCTATTTTTGTTCCCCAATACTCCGAAAGCTCTGACCATAGCTGACATGCATCACGTTCCTCCTTGTTTTCAGCCCTTTTAATCCATCTACTTTTAATAAAAGTCGACGAATATCCCGAATCTATACGTTTGGGAGGTAAAACCATGCCCTTGGCACAAAGACTCACATAGCCGGGCATCTGAACAAGTTTCATGTACATAAGTGCATAAGGTTCCATGCGATCATAGGCTTTGATGGTATTATCGATGTAATCCGTTGTCTCCTGATCAAGTTCGATATTATATTTTTTTACGGATTTTTTGATCTCCTCAGCGTATTCTTTTCCTTTTTTGTATAAACCAAATAAACGTGTTACATATGCGGGACCTTTGCTTGATATCTTTAAAATATCATTCTTTGACAAAAATTCCAGTGCATTATCTATATATTTCTTTTGATCTTCCTTTATTTCTTCGACTGTTTTGGCGTTACTGTCGTATTTTATGTTACTGAAAAGATCTTCCTTACCCAGCATTTTTTTCTTATCGGTCAGATCCTTATAAGTATCTGAGATATTCTGGTCATTGTACATTGCTGCCTTTCCGTCATAAGGTCCGAAAGCTTTTACAAATTTCTTTTCAAAAGCCATATCGACTCCGGGCTTATAAACGACCTTCCCTTCCATACCTTTAAGCATTTTACGTAAATCAAAGGTCTGTCTAAGGTTAATATCTTCTATATCAGTTACAACAGCAGCATCATTGGAATCATCAATGAACTTCTTTTTCACATCACTATCGGTAATGCTTTCTATGTCTTCGTCAAGTATATACTCAGAATCTTCTCTGTCAATATACTGTGTTTCAAATGCCACTCCGGTTAACATTCTCTGTCCGAATATTCCAAGCTCCTTCAAGGTACGATATTCATCTGCAGACATTCTGTATCCGCTAGCGGCGATCAGATCCGTAAAATCCTTAAGTTCGGTAAGTTTTCGTCCGATAGCTCTTTTTTCCATAAGTTTGGAGTGGATTGACTCCTCATCCTTTGTATCATCGAAAATTCCAAGATTCAAAAACTTCAGCTGATACAGCATCTGCTTAAATGCAAGATGTTTTTTATCCCTGTCATCACTGTTAAGGTTGGCAATAAGGGTTTGTACCATTTCGTTGGTGTATGGTACAACCTTATCCTCATATCCTACAACTACTCCCTGCTCATTAAGTACAGGCTCTTCAACATGGATGGTCTTTTTTTCCAATGACAAAAATGAGCCTATGCTGCGTTTTTCCAACCGTTTAGGTCCATTCTCCGGGAAATACTCCTCCGGAATCAGTGCAAAAACATTAAGAGTTTTATTAACCATCGCGTAATACTCTTTTTTACCGATGTTTTTACGAACCTGTATCATCTTGCTGTTTATCTTATCTTTTGACAGAGTTTTGCCCGGATGTAATTTCTGATACATCTGTAAGTATTTTGCCTTATCGATCTCATCATTATCCTTAAGCAGCTCCTCGTTGCGTCTGATAAGCTCTTCAGTAGAAATAGTGATATTATGTTTACTGTATTCTGCGCCCCAGCCCTCTTTTCCCGCAAGGGCAGCAATTCTCATATCATAATAGCTTTCCATTTGCTCAAAGCTCATGATAATAGCCTTGTAATGATTTATCTCCTGTAAATCCGTAACCTTTCCATAAGCCACCATTCGTAAAAATGCACTCTTTAAAGGAATTACCGTATTTTGTTTGATCTCATCTATTTCCTTTTTGTGATCTAATTTAATCAGCTCTTCATCTGTAAGATCCTGTATATTAGGAATCCTTATTTGTCTTATCTGAGCCTCCACACTTTCAACACTTCCCGTATTTTCCTCCAGAACAAGCGCATTTCGTCTGAATCCATCCAATCCATTTCTTTCCGCATATCTGGTTTTTGCAATTGCCACATAAGCTTTTTTGTAAGCACCCGTGGCCTTATCCTGTGCATACTGTGTCAAAAGGAATGCTTCTTGCGCGCTCAAACGGCTTTTTGCGGTCTCTTTATCATATATCATATCCGTATTATAACCGGCTTTTTCCATATCGACACCACTGTCGTAGGCCTTAACCATATAATAAAGGTACCTGTATGTATCATCTGCCATAAAGTATTCGTTCTTTTCGAACTCTTCGATCTCTTTACTGTCTTTCAGAGAATTTTCCTTATCAAGAGTTTCCTTTTCGATTGAACTTATTTCATCGATCAGGTACTTTACCCTGCTCTTAAAGGAATCGATCTGAGATTTTTCCAGCAGATCGCCAAGCAGCAGCTCAGGAGTAGATTCGTCCATTTTTTTGAGTTCATCGATAAACTTCGCAGGAAGTGAACGGATAATGTCTTTGTTGATATTTCCTTCATCTATCAGTGTGAGGGTGTCTTTATTCCCAAATGACAACTGATTGTTTGTGATAGATACCCCATTCATAACTCCGAAGTTATTTGTCGATATATAAACGGAATCTTCGCTCCTTTTCGTTCTTCCGCAGAGGAAATCAAATATCTTAATAACGCCAAGGATATTGTTTATATCCTTTCCGGGTTTGTTCTCCTCTTTATGAGCCTTTAATGTATGACCGTAAGATATATCTTCTACCAGACAATTTTCTTCATTTCCGTTAATAAGACATTTAACGTTTCTACTGCGATTAACAATTTGACCGATGCCAAGCATATCGGCAAATCTGCTTGTTGCCTCGGCATTTTTATTCATATCCGCATCAAGGGGTATTTCATTATCCATGGCAGCTGCATATGTTTTAAATCCGCAAACTATGTCTCCCAAAACCTTATTAATGTATATGTTTCTTTCACCGTTTCGTGACTTTTGATTATCATCTAAAAGCGCAAGTTCTGAAATAAATTTCAAAAACCCGGAATTACCCTGCTTATCTTTATTTAAATAAGCAAAATTTATATAATCTGCGCCGTTTTCAAGCGAGCTGAAAAAAGCCGCAATATCCCTGAATACATTTTCATCGGACGCAATATCCGACCTTAATGCTTCAATTGCGGAATCCAGCAGGGAATCATATACTTTATTTGATTCTTTAACCGTGGTTTTCCCGTTTTTATAATCATTTAATGCATTTTCTATTACGGAATTTACATCCGGAATGTGTTGTGCGAGAGTTACCTTTTTATTTCCCTTTATACGGTAATATGCCTTTTCCGATCCTTCCCGTATAATATCCCTCTCATCGTTGATCTCAATCTCTTTAACCTCAGAAGAGGCGCTGCGTATAAGATTTCCCCAACTCATTCCCGCCGTCTTGTTTTCTTCGAAGATCAAATTGTTAAAACCGTTGCACAGCTTGCTTCTTTCTGCCTTACACGCGCTTAAAATACTGTTGATCTTTGCCCGGAGTACATCGGGTATATCAGCATGTTCATTTCCAAGATAATTTTCCATACAAATAACGGCATTATTATATGCCGAAATAAGGGAAAGTCCGTACTTATTAAGTTCTGCCTGATAATCGTATGATGAATCGTCTCTTCTTGTTTCATCATAAACGGGTATCGGCTGCTTTTTAATATCTTCTATGGTTTCAACATCATTGGATATATTATATTCTTCTGTCTTTTCTTCGCCCTCCTCAGCCTTATTCTTTCTCTCTTCGAATAATCTGTTCCCGGCAACGGTAGCTATATCCTTATTCTGCTTGGAGACTTCCTGAAGATTTTTAACTGCCTTTTCGTTAAAGGTCTTAATATATCCGGTATTTTCATTATCATTATCCATTGC
>JAILKW010000030.1 GCA_024693455.1 Lachnospiraceae bacterium | reverse complement strand
GACGAAGTTTAACCATCTTAACGGCTTCTTCGCCGGAACCTGCCACTTCTGCAGAGATTCCCACGTTGCCCAGAACAAGCTTTGCGTGATCCGAAGCAACCTTATCGTCATCAACAATAAGTACTGATAATTCGTTGGGGTCGATCGTAACATCTTCTTTATCTTCGGACTCTTTTTTCTCCGAATCCAAAAGGGTTATAGTAACCGTAAATGTGGTGCCCTTCCCCTTCTCGCTCTCAACCTCGATCTTGCCATTCATCATTTCAACGAAATTCTTGGTGATAGCCATTCCAAGGCCGGAGCTGCCGTATTTATTGGCTGCTGTAGGATCCTCCTGACTGAAGGTTTCAAACAGCTTAGGCAGATAATCCTTGCTCATACCTATTCCGTTATCCTTCATATCAAAACGAAGTGTTGACTTACCGTCAAATGTAGCTGTTTTTTCAACTATAAGTTCGACTGTACCTCCGGTCGGTGTAAACTTAACAGCATTTCCCAAGATATTGATAAGTATCTGACGAAGCTTTATATCGTCTCCGATATAATAATCATCAACATCTCCGTTTATACGGCAGGCATAAGTAAGCTCCTTCTCATGACACTGACTTCCGATTATCGTATTTACCTGTTCTATCAGCTTCGAGAATGCAAATTCCTCCTGCTTTATCACAAGACGACCGGACTCGATCCTTGACATGTCGAGAATATCATTGATAAGTCCAAGCAGATGCTTAGCCGAATTATCAATCTTTTCAAGATAATCCCTTGTACTGTCGGAGATCTCCGGGTCACTGAGTGCCAACGAATCCAGTCCTATTATGGCATTCATCGGTGTACGGATCTCATGACTCATGTTCGAAAGGAAGACTGTCTTCGCCTTGCTTGCCTCTTCTGCAGTCTGAAGCGCATCGCTTAAGGCATGCCTTGTTTCAAGCGATTCCTTCATCTCCTCATCTATATCCGTAAAGCCCACTCCGATAGCGTGGATAGTATCGTTTTCTCTTTCATAAGGCTGACGTACACCCGCCATCCTGAACATCTCATAAGTATCTTTTCCATCCTTATGGATCAAATATCTGTAAGTAAGAAGAACTTCTTTTTGAAGGCTTTCTCTGATAGTCGCAACATCAATAAACTTATAAAAGCCCTCACGGTACGCTTCATCCACAAATTCTTCGATATAATCACGCATCTCTTCGCTGAATACCAGCTTATCGCCCTCGTTGACACCGTCATTTTCCTTGTCAACATTCCTGTAGCATATACAACTGTCTGTATCCAGATTTACATAATATACACTTCGATAATCAGAAGCCAATGCCGTTATCATCTTATCCTTTTCGGCCTGCCTCTTCTCCTGCTCAAGAAGCTCCTCCTGCATTGCCAACTGTTCCTCAAGCTCCTGCTGCTTAACCTTGTTTTCCATTTCGGAAACTTCCTTCTCAAGAGTAAGCTTTGCATTCTTTCTGAACTGAACAAACATAAAGGTAAATATACTGATAAGCAAAATGGCTGTGATCGCAGACTGTATCAGGCTTCTTTGTATTATACCATCGGAAATAACCGTGATCTTTTCATTTATAATGCTCTCACGGATCAACGATGTAAGCATCCAGTCAGTCCCCGCTACAGGCATATAATGTAATGTTACGGGAACTCCGTTATATGAAAATGATACTGTACCTTCACTTCCGGACTGAAAATGACTTGCCATATCCTCGAAGTTACTGCCTTCGATAAAGTTGGCGTTTTTCATGGCAGTAATCAGATTATCATCCTGAGACAAACTGCCCAATACTCCGTTAACCAAAGGAACTCCGTCCCTTGTGTAAACATTACAAAACGTGGTGCTTGAATTGGCAGAGTCCATTGAGATACTTTTAAGCAGATCTTTTATATCCACTTCCAAAAGACATGCTGTCAAGACTGTATCTTCAATGATAAGATTATCCACCGATGTTGCAAAAACTGCTTTCTTGTTGTTGCCATCAATGTTTTTGATCGATACTTCCACATCACTCAGATTATTATGGTCAAGCTCATATTGCTCAATATCCGTCCTGGTTCCCTTAGATGTATATATCAATCCTGAGGAATCGATAAAGGCAAATCTTTTTATATTATAAAGCCTTTCCATCCTGGCAAGATAATCCCTAAAAGAATCAAAATTCTCAAGATCCGAAGCCTTAAGTGACTCCAGCGCCACGTCCAGCTGATTAGAATATGATTCCAGTGATGACTCAACTACCTGCGCCCTGCGGCTTGCCAGTTCATCAAGATACATAAGGCTGACGCTCCTAACCGCTTTTTCTGTATCTGCACTGGCCTGCTTTCCGATAACAATAGTGGTCCCCACCAAAATAACAGCTATAATAACAATACCTATAACAATAATTCGTAAAAGTCGATTATTCTGTTTTTCCATCTTTTCCCCTTTACCCCTTCTTTGTGTCCGTGTATTATCGCAGAGTACTCTATTCAGCCCTGATAAGCATTGCTCGGTCGTTGCAAAAAACATAATATATTATAACATGCAACCTGCCTTTTAGTAAACAAAAAAGGGGCCTCGCATAATACAGTAATGTGACCTATTCCCACCCCATATCTTTGTATAGATACTCTTTAAATCTGAACAGTGTATATAACGGAATTGACCAAACATGGGTCTCTGCGTCCATATTGTCCCCAACATTTTTTAAGGAAGTCTTTATCGCCAGCTTTGGACTGTACCTGCTGCAAAACTGATGGAGGCTCTTAGCCTTCGTATTATCCGCAGATTTTGTTTCGACGGGTACAAGTACGCCTTCATAGTCAGTGATAAAATCAATCTCCGCATCCGACTTGCTTCTCCAGAAATAACTGTCGATCCCCATGAACTTAAGCTGCGTATAAACATAATTCTCAGCTATTGCGCCCTTATAATGGATGAACGCCTCGTTTCCTTCAAGAACCGTTCTGTAGTTCAGGTTTGACTTTCTCCTTAGGAGCCCCACATCAGACATATAAACCTTAAAATAGGTATGGTCCGCCTCTCCTGACAAAGGTATCTCAGGAGTCGGCACCATACAAAGTTTCCCGACAATACCTGCATTCACCAGCCATTCAAGTGCGTCCTCAAGATCCTTCGATCTAGCTCCCTGCTTTACATGTGAGAAAATGAACTTATTGTTTTCCCTTGCTATCTGTGAAGGGATCGAATCCCAGATCAACTTTATCTTGATCACAGTCTCCGGTGTGGTATGCTTTGAAAAATCATCAGAATAATCTCTCAAAATATTATCCTGGATCGCCTCAACCTCTTTATAATCATGTGTCTCTGCCCAGATCTTAACAGCTTCCGGCATGCCCCCAACTATATAATAATTTTTAAGGTACTTCTCAAAAGGAACTGTATAGAGTTCCGGAATCTCCCTGTCATGTGACATCTTCTTAAGACCGTCAATATATTTCCCGCCTCCGTCAGCTCTGACGAATTCTTCAAAACTCATGGGATACATATCAATCCTGTCAACCTTGCCTACAGGAAAAGATATCCCTTCCGCCTTCAAAGCCACCCCAAGGAGTGAACCCGCAGCTATAATATGTAGTTCCGGCATTTCCTCACAAAAATATTTGAGCGATTGGATAGCTCTGGAACAATCTTGTATCTCATCAAACACTACCAAAGTCTTACCGGGCTCGATAGTCTTTCCGAATATAATGCTTCCAAGCTCGTCGAGTATCCTTTTCGTATCAAAATCATAATCAAAAACAGATTTAAGCCCGGCATTGCCATCAAAATTAAAGTAAGCCATCTCTTCAAATTCCGTCTCACCAAAATACTTTATCAGATATGTCTTACCGCATTGACGGACTCCGGTGACAAGCAGTGGTTTTCTCTTGCCGTTTTCTTTATCCTTCCATACCTTAAACTGCTCCAGTGCCAATCTTTCCATAATCCCTGATACCTCCGAAAAGATTTTATTCAATGATATGATAGCATTTTATGGACGAATATTCAACATGTGGCTGCGTTTTTGGGACGAATAACGTAACCCATCTTGCTTTTATCGGATTTTCCTTCCGGTACCAAGATATAGCACCAAGATATTGTCTTTTTTGGGCTTTTCCTTGGTACTTAACCCTCTTTTTTCTATCGGATTACCCTCCCCGTACCAAGATATCTCCTTTGTTGGGCTTTTCCTTGGTACTTAACCCTCTTTTTTCTATCGGATTTTCCTCCCCGTACCAAGATATCGTCTTTTTTTGACTTTTCCTTGGTATCTGCTCCATGTGCGAGAGGGTTAGCCGGATTTATAAGGGCCGGAAGGCTCCTGCATCCTATTTAAGATCATCTTCTGTTATCGTCTTGATATTGGGAGTCCAGCCGTTGTCTGAATTTACGGTTTCCAGTGTTCCATCATTCAGCTGTTTTATAGCTTCTTTATGAAGAGTTTTATCCCAGTTTGTACCTGTGATCTTCCAGTTATTGTCTGTGTGGGG
>JAILKW010000029.1 GCA_024693455.1 Lachnospiraceae bacterium | reverse complement strand
AAGAAGCTCCGGATTCCTATCGGATGCAACGTCGATCTCATCTGCTATACGTACAATGGCGGAAGTATAAACCGTGCGTATCACATTTCCGTTCGGAAGAATGACATCGGGGTATTCCTTCTCATCATAAAGATCCGTCTTCCTGTGTCCCCTTGAAGTCTGAATGATCGCAAACAGATGCTCTTTTGTCGGTATCTCAAAAAAGTCTGCCTGCTTTTTTATAAAATGTCCCGAAAATTCATTATGAAAATCTCTTATTATACGGGATCTGTCTTCGGTTCCATGCTTCTTAATATAATCGTCCGGAACTATATCCGGCATAAATTCCAGATAGTCTTTTTCCCTCACACCCATTCCTATATCATGAAGATAACAGCTCATAACTATAACATAGCACTCATCCACATTGAGACGCTTTATGTTATCGGCTCCTATTATACTGTTGCAATAATCCAAAACATCCATGCTGTGAAGTACCGAGTGATCGGTAAAAAACGGAAAGATCGTAGTGTATGAATTAAGCATATGATTAAGAACTACAATGTTATTATGCATATTCTCATGAAGAACAGGTGACTCGTTTTCGATTTTTTTCTCCAATAAATAGTCGTTTACATCAGAATTATTCAAAACAATTCCTCCCATGCAATATTGCATTCTCTTTTTGATTCTCATATTATAAACTAAAGAAAGTAAAGTCACAAGTTAGAAGACCATTTTAAAAAGACAAACGAAAAGAGGAAATCATATGGAATTATGGGACACACATTTACACACTTCTTTTTCAGGCGACTGTGAAGTCAGCCCTTCCGAAATGATATCCGCTGCCAGGGAGCGGGGATTATCGGGAATCATAATCACCGACCACCTTGACTGGGATTATTTCAAATCTCCCGGAATGTTTGACCTCGATATTCCGGAATACATTAACACAATAGGAACTCTTCGAAAAGAAAGTCAAAATACAGACTTTAAGATAGGGATGGGCATAGAACTGGGTCTTCAGGAACATCTTAGTGCCAAACACGAAGCCTTATTAAAAGAATACGACTTTGATCAGGTTATCGGATCTATCCACCAGGTTGATGAAATGGATCCTTACTACGAAGATTTCTACAAAGGACGCGATATTTATGATGCTTATGAGGACTACCTTTCGGCCGCTATTGTCAATCTTTCGCTTTTCCCAAAAATTGATACCTTAGGTCATCTGGATTATGCTTCAAGATACGGGATCAGATATTTCGGAAAAGAAAAAGGAGCCCTGCGGTACGAAGACCACAGAGCTTCCATTGATAAAATTCTTATGTTCTTAATCGAGTCCGATATCTGTCTTGAAGTAAATACCGGTGCCTTTCGCTCGGGAATGGACGAGCCCAATCCGTCTTACCGGATACTGAGCCGATATTACGAGATGGGAGGTCGCGCCATCACCTTGGGAGGCGATGCCCACCATACCGAGCACATTGCTCTTGAATTTGAAAACGTGATCAAATGTCTTAAAGAGATCGGATTTAAAGAATACCGTATCTACCGCAGCAGAAAGCCGATAACTCTGCCTCTTTAATTGGCAGTTTCGGCTTCCTTGATAAGCTTTTCAAGACTTACTATCCTTACACATAAGGTGAACAGATCAGCCGCAACCTTAAGGTCATCAAAAGACGGATAGGTAGGTGCCACTCTTATATTGGTATCTTTGGGATCCTTTCCGTAAGGCCAGGTTGCGCCGGCTGCTGTCATTGTAACTCCGGCTTTCTTAGCCCTTGAAACTATCTCTTTGGCACACCCGGGAAGAGCTTCAAAGCTTATGAAATATCCTCCGTTGGGTTTTGTCCACTCACCTATTCCGAGTCCTCCGAGATTCTTCTCAAATGTAGCCTCTACCGCTTCAAACTTAGGTCTTAAGATGGCTGCATGTTTTCTCATGTGTTCATGCATATTTTCAATATTTTTAAAGAACCTTACATGACGAAGCTGATTAACCTTATCATGTCCTATGGTCTGATGCTTGAGCTGCTTCTTGATATCCTCCAGATTATTGAGCGAAGTTGCAAGTGCAGCTATTCCGCTTCCGGGGAAGGTTATTTTGGAAGTGGATGCAAATTTATATACAAGATCCGGATTACCGGCTTTCTTGCACTCATCAAGTATCTCTATAATGTGATCCTGTCTGTCGTCATAAAGATGATGTATGCAATATGCATTGTCCCAGAAAATCCTAAAATCAGGAGCTGCCGGTTTAAGTCTCGCAAATCTTCTTACCGTCTCATCCGAATAAGAATATCCTTGCGGATTTGAATACTTGGGAACACACCAGATACCTTTTATGGAAGCATCAGAGCTTACAAGTTCCTCAACCACATCCATGTCAGGTCCGTCAGGTGTCATCTCAACGGGGATCATTTCGATCCCGAAATACTCCGTCATACTGAAATGTCTGTCATATCCGGGCGCGGGGCAGAGAAATTTAACCTTGGGAAGAGAAAACCAGGGTCTGCCGCCCATTATTCCGTGTGTAAAAGCTCTTGAAAGAGTATCATACATTACATTCAAAGAGGAATTACCGAAAATAATGATATTATCGGGATCATTCTCCATCATTCCACCCAAAAGTTCCTTCGCCTCTTCTATACCTGAAAGGACTCCGTAGTTACGGCAATCTGTTCCGTCTTCACAGGTAAGGTCAACTTGTGAGTTTAATGCGTCCATCATTCCCATTGAAAGATCAAGCTGCTCTATACAGGGCTTACCTCTGCTCATATCAAGGGAAAGTCCTCTTTCCTGAAACTTCTTATACTCGTGTGAGAGCTTATTAAGCTCCTCATTAAGCTCAGAAAGCTCCATTTCATTGTAAGGTTTCATAAATACTCCTTTCTGTTCTATGCGAAGGGCAATGATATTCGTAATCCGCTTCGCTACCAGCTCATAACGCAGGGCACTTCGTGCCTTTACTGCTGTCAAGACTCGCTCATAACCCCCACCTACGCTAACGCTTAGAGGTGGGGGATTTCTCCGACTGAGTTAAACAAACGAGTTGCTTTCCTCGTCGTAGGTATATCCTATTGATGCAAGTTTTTCTTTTATCTCATCTGCTGTCATACCGTTTTTGCCTGCCAGCATATCAAGATTCGGCTCCTTGTCCCTAAGCTGCATATTCACTACGGAAAGCAGCATAGCCGGATCCTTTGGAAGTGAAAGAGATGACATATTATACCTCCTCAATTGCCTTTCCGATATCGCTTCTCATATATTTGTTTTGGAAGGAAACCCACTCAGTTGCCGCATAAGCCTTCTTCCTTGCAACTGTAAGATCCTCACCAACAGCGGTTATTCCGAGAACTCTTCCGCCGTTTGTAACGATATCTCCGGCTTCATTTTTGGCTGTTCCGGCATGGAAACAGAAATACTCTTTTTCATCGAATTTATCAAGTCCGCTTATGGGGAATCCCTTTTCGTAAGAAACCGGATATCCGTCACTTGCAAGAACAACGCAGACCGCTGCATTATCTGTAAATTCTACCGGAACACTGTCAAGAGTACCGTCAATGCAGGCATCCATGATGTCTATTATATCTCCCTTGAGTCTGGGAAGTACCACCTGAGCCTCGGGATCTCCGAAACGCGCATTGTATTCAAGAACCTTGGGCCCCTGCGGTGTCAGCATAAGTCCGAAGAAGATAACTCCCTTAAAAGGTCTTCCCTCGGCAGCCATGGCATCAACAGTAGCCTGATAGATATGTTCCCTGCAGAAATCGTCCACCTCTTTTGTATAGAAGGGAGAGGGTGAAAACGTACCCATGCCTCCCGTGTTAAGTCCGGTATCATTGTCTCCTGCGCGCTTATGATCCTGAGCCGAACTCATGATCTTTATAGTTTTCCCGTCACAGAATGAAAGTACCGAAACCTCTCTTCCTGTCATAAATTCTTCTATGACTATCTTATTTCCCGCATCGCCGAATTTTTTACTCAGCATGATCTCTCTTACGGCAGCTTTAGCCTCTTCACGCTCCGTACATATCAAAACACCTTTTCCGAGAGCAAGACCGTCAGCCTTAACAACTACCGGTATATCCGCGGTTTCAAGATATTTGATAGCCTCATCGGGTGAATCAAAGGTCTCGTAAGCTGCAGTAGGGATGTTGTATTTTTTCATAAGATCCTTTGAGAAGGCCTTTGAGCCCTCAAGGATAGCCGCATTCTTGCGCGGTCCGAAGGTTCTGATCCCTTCAGCCTCAAATCTGTCAACAATTCCTCCGACAAGCGGATCATCCATTCCGATTATCGCAAGATCTATATCCTTTTCTTTTGCAAAAGCCAAAAGAGCATCAAAATCCATTGCCGCTATAGGTACGCATTCCGCAATCCCTGCTATTCCGGCATTACCGGGTGCGCAGTATATCGTTTCAACTTTTTGGCTTTTTTTAACGGCAAGTGCTATGGCATGCTCTCTTCCGCCGCTTCCAACTATAAGTACTTTCATCTTTCCTCCTATTCGCCCGTTTCCTATATTACGCTCGCTTTATTGCCTTCAATAACCACTCTGTCATGTGCAATAAGGTCGATCGCCATGGGAAGTATCTTCCATTCAGCTTCCTCCATAACTCTTTGCTGGAGGGTTTTGGGCGTATCATTATCGTGAACCTCCACTGCCTTTTGGAGAATGATTGGACCTGTGTCTGTCCCCTCATCAACAAAATGAACGGTAGCTCCGGTTATCTTTGTTCCTCTTTCCAAAACTCCTTCATGTACGTGAAGTCCGTAATAACCTTCTCCGCAAAATGCGGGGATCAGTGAAGGATGTATATTGATTATCTTATTGGGCAGAGCCTTGATCATCTCAGGGGGTATTACCACCAAAAAGCCCGCCAAAACCACAAGATCCGGTTCGTATTTTAACACACCTTCCAGAAGTGCTTTATTAAACGCAGCTCTGTCGGAATATGATTTCGGACTTATGCATTCAGCCGATATACCTGCGTTTTTGGCTCTTTCGAGAGCATAAGCATTTTCATTATTACTAATAACCGCAGATATCTCGGTATCTTTTATGACACCGTTTTTTATCGCGTCAATGATAGCCTGAAGATTGGTTCCCCCGCCGGAAACCATTACAACCGTTTTCAGCATAACTCAACACCCTTTTCACCTTCTTTTATAACACCGATCCGGTAGTACTTATCTCCTCTTTCATCAAGTGTCTTCTCAAGAAGGGAAAGATCACTTTCCGAAATCGCTATTACCATTCCGATGCCCATATTGAAGGTATTGTACATCATATCTTCCGCTATATCTCCCTTTTCGGCCAAAAGCTTAAAGATAGGTAAAACTTCATATGAATCCTTATTTATCACAGCCCTTGCGCCTTCCGGCAGCATACGGGGAACATTCTCATAAAAGCCTCCGCCGGTGATATGACTGCATCCGTGAATACAGATTCCGGCCTTTTTGATAGCTGAAAGTGTTTCTACATATATCTTAGTAGGTCTTATAAGAGCCTCTCCCAAAGTCTCACCCAGTTCATCGTAATAGGTATCAAGAGACTCCTTTGTCATATCGAAAACTTTTCTTACAAGAGAAAATCCGTTGGAATGAACTCCTGTGCTTGCAAGTCCGATAAGCACATCCCCGGGTGCTATTTTTTCACCTGAAATAATGTCCTTTTTCTCAACTACACCTACGGCAAATCCCGCAAGATCATACTCTTCCTCAAGCATAAGTCCGGGATGCTCGGCTGTTTCACCGCCCACCAAAGCCGCTCCTGACTGCCTGCAGCCCTCAGCAACTCCGCTGACTATGGTAGCTATCTTTTCGGGGTAATTCTTACCGCATGCAATGTAATCAAGGAAAAATAAAGGCTCTCCGCCCGAACATGCAATATCGTTAACACACATGGCAACCGCATCTATTCCTATTGTGTCATGCTTATCCATGATAAAAGCAAGCTTAACCTTGGTTCCGCAACCGTCGGTACCCGATAACAAAACCGGATCCTCCATATTTTTGATCGCCGAAAGGTCAAAGGCTCCGGCAAATCCTCCCAAGCCTCCGAGAACCTCAGGACGCATTGTCTTTGCAACATGCTTTTTCATCAGTTCCACTGATTCATAGCCCGCTTCTATATCAACTCCGGCTTTTTTGTAATCCATTATTTTTCCTCCATATATGCTTTATATCCGATATCGGACAACTTTTCATCCTTGGCTATAACTTCTTCCTTCATATTCCTGCTGTACTCAAGAAGCTTATCTTTGATAGCCGGATCTGATACAGCAAGGATTTTGGCAGCAAGGATCCCGGCATTCTTTCCTCCGTTAATGGCAACTGTCGCAACCGGTATTCCGGGTGGCATCTGCACTATAGAATAAAGTGAATCCACTCCTCCGAGATCGGATGTCTTCATGGGTATACCTATTACGGGAAGCGGGAATATAGCAGCACACATACCCGGCAGGTGGGCAGCTTTCCCGGCACCGGCTATAATAACCTTGTATCCCTTGCTTTCAGCCTCTTTTGCATAGGTAAAAAACTCATCCGGCTCACGATGGGCGGATATTATCCTCATCTCATAGGTGATCCCAAGGGCTTCGAGGGCTTCCGCCGCCCCTTTCATTACAGGAAGATCAGAATCGCTTCCCATCACTATACCAACCTGTGCCATCTCTATCTCCTTTCAAATAACAAACAGTCCATAAATATAAATAAATACCCAAAGTATCGCTGCGATCATCGGTAAGATCATACCCAAAACTCTCAGTACAGATAAAAAGTCGGATTTTTTGAATTCTTTATATCCAACCACGGCAGATGCTATGGCCGTAAACATTCCGACTGTACCAAGCCCGACGATCAATTTCGGCACCTTTCCCGCGCCATTATATGTTATCCATATGCAAACAGCAAACAAAATCCCTGATAATAAACTCAGACCGATAGTCCATAATGAGATCACCGGCAGCGGTTTCTTAGTTTTTCTTTTGTTTCTTCGAATCATTAACTTTCCTTCCGATAAACTTGTAGATCCTGTAAAGTAAATAACCTATCATTCCACCGATGGTATTTAGTATTACATCATCCACATCGCA
>JAILKW010000343.1 GCA_024693455.1 Lachnospiraceae bacterium | reverse complement strand
GCGCCTCATCAGCATTAAATACACCTGTTCCGCATACGATCCCTTTGTCAATCGCAACAAGGGCATATTGATTCGTATCTTCAAAAAAGCTATCATAAATCTGAGGATAAAGAAAATCTTTTATTTCCTCAATATTATCTTCTGTCATTAATCTGTAATCCATCATGCTCTACCTTATTTGTTTTTTCTTAACATAATATCATTCCCCGACAAATACATGAAGTCATAATAATATTTTTTAAACAGATTATTTGCTACGCTGTCCCTAACCCTTATTTTTTCCATTATATTCGAGCGCGAAATTGCCTGGCCTTCTATTTTCTCAAGTTTTTTTCTGACCATCTCCGCAGCGGTAAACATCAATTTTGCATTAAAGGTATTGTATGAATATTGTGTCGGCTCTTTGATACCGAGCTTTTTTTCTATTGTTTTATTCCTTTTTTTGTATCCGAAGGTATCGCTTATTTTAAACATGGAATCCATGTCATATTCTATTGTCCTTGTAATCCCATCTGCAATCGCTTCCCCTGTAACCACACTCTTTTCTTTCTTTTCAAGACAGTCCTTGCACTCTGTGTTTACTTTTTCAAAAAACGCTTTCACATCTTCCTGCTTCAGTTCTTTATTAACATAAATTACCACATTGTCTCTTTTCTTTGTTTCAAACTGAGAATGAAGTTTAAAATTCAAATGTCTTGCTATGGGATTTTCTTGACAAAGCTTTTGCCACTTAGGCAAAAAATCCGGGAATTTTTCCGGTTTTACCGTGATATAATATCTTTCTTTGGTTTGTGTTCCCATGTTTACATATTGTTTTTTCTCATCCGAGATAAAATGCAAGAAAGTATTGTTTTCAGGAGCCTTTAACACCCTTCTAAGCATCTCCTTTCGGTCATCTTTAGCTTCACGTCGATCCTCATCTGTCAGACGGGATTCATATGACCTCGGTGCACTATTAATCTGCAGCCATAATCTGTGAATCTTTTGGAGTTGTACTTCCTTCTTTTCATCTTTCTTTTCCTGCTGCTTCTGATCTGCTTTTTGTTCCTGATCTACCTGCTGATTCTGATCTGCCTGCTGCTTCTGATTTTCTTTTTTATCTGTACTTTTCTCTTTCTCATTACTTTGAACATCTAAAGCAAAGGCCAACTCAAGCATATTTTTGTTATATGCGTCTTTCTCTTCGTCCTTTACAGCATATTTATCTTTTCTGTTAATAATACTATTATATATCTTTCTCTCACTCTTTGTAAAATTAGAAAGTACCGAATGATTAAGCCATATCTTAAGTGCCTCCGGAGACAACTCCCCGTCCTGCATTTTTTTATATAATCCGTCGAACTTTTTTATCAGTTCTTCTCCCTTTTCGTTGGCTTTGCTTACAGCGCCTTTCAACATACCCATACTCCAGATATTCTTATCTAATTTTTTTCTCATGTCTGCTCTTAAACCAGCTGTAACGATATCTCTGATACGTTTTTTTAGTTCGGCGGGTGTAGGGAGATCTTCTGATATGATATTGTCTATTTCATCTGCTGTATTTTTAAGCATTTCAATGTCATCAGCCTCTTTAGCATTTAACAACGAAGTATCTTTATCTGCATCCTTCATAGTCTCATCCATTGATGAAAAAAGATTTCCGTTTTCTCCCAACATATCTATACTTGCAGCCGCCGCAGATTCTTTTACATCAGTTATATTCTGTTCACTTTGCTGATAAGCGGCTTCATCAAATTCGCTTATATTTTTTTCTATTTTGATTTCTTCTTCTGCCTCTGAAATAGTTTTATTTTTACTTTCCTCTATTGCTTTCTCTCTTTGGTATTGTGTTTGAACTTTCTCTATGAGTTTTCTGGCTTTTTTTCTAAGCTTTTTTTTGTTGATCTCCCAACGCGCAGTTCCGTTCTTTTTATAATAAATAGGTGAATCTACTATATTGGCCTCTTCCACTTCAATATCAAAAGGCTTGGCTTTAAGCATATATTTAGCAGCACCTACAACACTTTCTTTACTGAATTTACCTGTATCATCCTTGTTTAAATTATTATAAAAATCGTCACGTTCCAGGATTTTTATCATATCTTTACTTTCTTTTTCAGATGCCTGATACAGGTCTGCATTCATAGATTTCTTTTTTTCTTTGATTTGCTGATCTAATGTGAGATTATCCATGTCTCCCTCTTTTCTTAAAAATATTGTGTTTGTTTTGATTTTTTATGTTTTTGCCCCGCCTACGCTTAGCTTAGAGGTGGGGCATCTCGTCTGAGATATAATTTATCAGGTCTGTATTTTCTGAATGTTTTGTTCCTGAAACAACTGTCTTTTTATCTTTATACTCATTGTGGTATTATAGCATCTGTCAGTATTTTTTTCCACACCGGCGATATCATCCGGGATAACCCCTCAATGTTATCCTCACTTAGTCTGTCATCCTAACGTGTCAGAATAATATTAATTCATAATTCGATAAGAATCATTATAAGCAAAAAACCAATCGTCTTCTTGCCATTACAAGATATTATTGGTATTCTAATTGTCAGGTACATCGGATTGCTTTCTTTTACATCATAATGATATCAGGCATTCCGGAATAAATATACAAATCAGGAGGATATTATGGGAAATTGTATAGTTGCTCAATCGGGAGGACCTACTGTTGCGATCAATGCCAGCCTTGCGGGTGTGATCGAAGAGGCCGCTTCTTCAAAACAATATGATATTATTTACGGATCATTAAACGGAATTACAGGAATTCTAAATGATCATATCATAAACTTATCGGAAAAGATGGATACAATTCCCGATTTTCTCGGAACACTTAAGGTAACACCCGCCATGTATCTTGGTTCATGCAGATATAAGATGCCCCATATGTCAGACGACGAAGCTATCTATCAACAGATTTTTGACTTCTTTGAGGCTCATGACATTGTTTCCTTTTTCTACATCGGCGGAAACGATTCAATGGACACCGTATTGCAGCTGTCCCTTTACGCAAAAGAGCATAACAAAAAAGTTACTATAATGGGTGTCCCCAAGACCGTAGATAATGATCTTTGTCATACAGATCACACTCCGGGCTTTGGATCTGCCGCAAAATTCGTAGCTACAATGGTAAAAGAGATTGCTTATGACACTTCTATCTATCCTATAGAAAGCGTTACCATTGTTGAAGTTATGGGCAGAGACGCCGGCTGGCTTACCGCTACTGCCTGCCTTGCAAAAACCGAATACGGTTTAGGACCCGATCTTATCTATTTACCGGAGGCAGCATTCTCAACCGATGACTTTATCGAGGATGTTAAGAAAACTCTTAAAACCAAGTCCAATGCACTTATCGTTATTTCAGAAGGCATACGTGATGCCGAAGGCAATTACGTTTCGGCTTCATCTTCGGCAGTTGATTCTTTCGGTCACTCACAGCTCAGCGGTGCAGGTAAGACGCTTGAATATCTTGTAGGTGATAAGCTCGGCGTTAAGGTTCGTTCCATAGAGCTTAACCTTCCTCAGAGATGTGCAGCTCACATTGCCTCTGAAACAGACCTTAACGAGTCCGTTAATTTAGGAAAAACCGCTGTTAAAAAAGCTTTGTCAGGTGTAACCGGACATATGTCCACCATAACACGTACAGGAAACGATCCATATACCGTTACATACGATTCCATGGATATTTCACTTATTGCCAATGAAGTAAAATCTGTTCCAAGAAATTACATTAATGAATCGGGCAATTACGTAACTTCCGAAATGGTAGATTATCTCAAGCCCCTTATAATAGGCGAGCCGAAGATCACATATAAAGATGGTCTTCCCGTCTTTCTTGACCTTGATCATTTATACGAATAATAAAACAAACGGGCAGGATATTTTATCCCGCCCGTTTCCTTTTTACAATAATTGTTCAGGGTCTATGCCCTTCATAGTGGTCCTATCTGTTAGTGTCAATATCCTCTCACTGTTTTGTATCAAAATTCCCACATTTTCGGTACTGTATTCCACCTCTTCCGACCACTGTCTCATCCTTTCGGCAGTATCTCCAAGCAAGGCATCTGTCATAAATATAAAATCTGCCGCAGTATAAGCGTAAGAGATGAGGATCCTTAATCTTTGTTCAAGGTGATCCACTGACAGTAAGCTGACAGCCTTGTTTGAATTGTCCGATCCCGGACAAAAACTGTCATCATATAACAATTCCAGCTGTCTGTATAATATATATGAAAAAAATCTCTGAAAAACATCCTTTCGATATTTTTTGATATGTTTTTTTGCCAGATCACAAAGCCCGGGGAGATTTTCCTTAAGTGTTTGGATCACTATATCCCACTCTTCATTTATGGATTCAAGTTCACTGTAGGTGTCGATCATATCCCCATAATAATACGGATCTATATGAGGTGTAAACTGCAGTTCTTCATCCTTTATTCCGGGTATATTTAGATACTTTATTATATCAGACAATGTAATAAAACTTCCGTTGTCACATGTAAAAAGAGGCTCCTTGTCTTCTTTAATAAGAAGGTCACAAACGCCTTCACAGCAAAGACCGAGTCCTTCAAATTCAGTTTCCTTCACTTCAAAGCAGAAACGGGGATGAAGAGCACATATATCACAAAGAACATCTTCTCCCATTTCTCTGATAAGCTTACACAGTCCGCTCTTTTCAAGAAACGGACATCTGTCCTCTTTTAAGCGAAAATGGCATCCCTCTTCGTCATAAAAAATATTCGACCTAATCTCTTCACCCAACTCTCCGGGCATCATATCATAATACTCTGCAGTGTCCGGATCTATATCTATCTCCCAGCCTTTGCAGCAACTATGTCTGCATTTATCCGCAATACAGACAAAATCATCATAAAATGAAGGTCTTATGGTTTTATACATCTTCTAACCCCTTATCGCCCAGCGCAGTTTTGTGGATTTACTGCGGGGATTTCTGTGACACTCCTGTGCCGAAGGCCGTATCACATCATCTGATATCCTGCTATAGATCCCTTCCTTATATAATGCTTTAAAAGACTTCTTGACAAGACGATCTTCTCCCGAATGAAATGTAAGTATTGCAACCCTTGCTCCGGGATTTAATATACCCGGCAATTTTTCAAGGAAAGTATACAGTACTTCAAACTCACTGTTTACATCTATCCGAAGTGCCTGAAATACTCTGGCACAGCTCTTTTTCGTCTCCTTTTCACGAATATCCTTTGGTAATTTTATAAGTGCGGATTCTATAGCCTCCCTAAGATCGGTTGTAGAATCCATAGGTTTTCCCTGTTTCATCCTAAAGAACACTTTTTCCGCTATCTCTTTGGCATAGGGTTCATCGGAATTTTCAACCATCATACCCTCAAATTCTTCACAGGTTATCCTGTGCAGTCGTTTTGCTGCCGATTCTCCGTGGTCAGGATCAAGGCGAAGATCAAGGGGGCCGTCTGTTTTATAAGAAAAACCGCGCTTTGGATTGTCTATTTGCATTGAAGAAACACCGAGGTCTGCAAGTACGAAATCGAACTTACCAGCCTCATTGGCCACCTTGTCAATATTTGCAAAATTGGTAAGACGAAATTTAAAAATATCTTCATTAAAGCCCGCATCCCTAAGGCGTTTAACGGTCTTCTCCGACTCTATGGGATCCACATCCAGGCCGTAAATACAGCCCTGGCCGCAAAGTGCACCAAGCATCTTTCCTGTATGTCCTCCGTATCCAAGGGTACAATCAAGTCCCATCTCCCCCGGCCTGATATCAAGTACATCAAGAATCTCGTCTACCATGATGGAAATATGCATACCGGCAGGAGTAGAGCCCTTTGATATTACATGTTCTATGGTATCCTTATATTTTCCGGGATTATGTTCTTTGTATTTTTCTTCGAATTTTCTTGGATATTTTCCCGAATAATGAACCCGTCTTTTATGTTCTTTCTCCATAATACAATCTCCACTCAATCCAGTATTATCTTCCACGCCGTCTCTAATTTTTCAAGAGTCCATGCAGCATTCGCAGGACTTGTCGACGGCAGATATACGGCCTTTATATCTATATCCTTTTCTATGTATTTTTTATAGTATTTTTCTGATGTTCTTCCATTGACAAATATCCTCTTTACGGGGGCAGCGTCAAGTATAACTCTAAGATCATTCGGTGTTACATTTTTTATGGTGGAATCAGCGGACCCGTCTATATCGCAGGAATGGATCACATCCCAAAGTGCAATACGATTTCTTTGTAAAAACTCCCTTTTTTCCGGAATGCTCTCCGGCATTTTTTCTCCGAAGAGATCCCCCACAACCCTCCAAAACTTGTTTTGAGGATGTCCGTAGAAAAACTGTGTCTCTCTGGATTTAACCGAAGGAAAACTGCCAAGTATCAGGATATTTGAATTGTCATCATAAAACGGCGGTATTGGATGTACTATCATATCTTTATATCCCGGCCTCTCTATAAATTACAAATAAATATGAAATATTTTCATCTTATATTAACATACATTTCGCTCTTTTTGTTTTTATTTTACCCTTCCCTGTTTTAGACCGGCCGACTCCTTCTTTTGTTTTTAAGTCAATCTCCGTCAAATATCACGATCGCCCTTAAATCCGGCGATTCCATTAGGATCCGTTTAACGAAAAAGGCAACCCTGCGGTTGCCTTAGTCTGCGACAGTAACGATGTCCGCCGCTTTTTTTATGATGTTAATAAACTACATTTCAACTTCCACATTCACGAATTCTTTGTCTGAAATCGGAATCATATTACCATCTACTTCTTTTCCGTCAACTATCAGTTTTTTGACACCTTTCTGACTGTGCGAACCGTTCTTTACGGTTATGTTATATGTAGTTCCCCTAAACTCCCTTTTTGCCGAAAATCCTTCAAAGGATTCCGGGATACAAGGATCTATAACAAGTCCGTCATAATCAGGTCTTATACCGAGTATGTACTGTGAGACATTCATAAATGTCCATGCAGCCGTTCCCGTAAGCCAACTGTTTTTGGCTTCACCAAAGTTTTTGGCATCCCTGCCTGCTATCATCTGTGAATATACATAGGGCTCTGTTCTGTGGATCTCACTGATATCCTCAATATAAGCCGGACAGGTTCGCTCATACACCTGCCATGCTCTGTTACCTCTTCCCACAACTGTTTCCGCTATTGAGATCCAGGGATTATTGTGACAGAATATTCCGGCATTTTCTTTATACCCGGGCGGATATGAACTGATCTCGCCAAGCTCGGGATGATACTTTGTGTAGGGCGGCCAAAGGAGTACTATTCCGTATTTTGAATCGAGCTTATCCTCTACAGACTCCATAGCCTTAAGGCATTTACCTTCTTCGAGTCCGATCCCGGCCATAACACAAAAGCCCTGTGATTCAATAAATATCTTTCCCTCGTCGCATTCTTTTGAGCCAATCTTGTTCTTATAGTGATCATATGCCCTAATGTACCAGTCTCCGTCCCAACCATTCTTAAGAACAGCTTCTTCCATCTTTGCGACCGCAGCATATGCTTTTTCTGCTTCATCATCAAGTCCTCTGTGCTTACAGATATTTGCATAATCTTTGCCGTATTTTACAAACATTCCGGCAATAAATACCGACTCTGCATTCGGTCCCTCCGAAGGACCGAAGGTCTGGAAGGATTCTCCGGGTTCGGTTGAGAAGCAATTCAGATTAAGGCAGTCATTCCAGTCCGCCCTTCCTATAAGAGGAAGATCATGAGGTCCTATATGTGTTACCGTATAATTAAATGACCTTCTTAGATGTTCCATAAGATCGGTAGCCTTTGACATATCTCCGTCATAGGGAGTCTTCTCATCCAGTATGGTATAATCCCCGGTTTCTTTGATATATGCTGCAACAGCTGCAATAAGCCAGAGCGGATCATCATTGAATCCAGACCCTATATCGCTGTTTCCTTTTTTGGTAAGCGGCTGATACTGATGATATGCACTGCCGTCCTCAAACTGGGTGGAAGCAATATCCAGTATCCTTTCTCTGGCTCTTTCAGGTATCAGATGAACAAATCCAAACAGATCCTGACATGAATCACGGAATCCCATGCCTCGTCCGATCCCGGACTCATAATATGATGCACTTCTTGACATATTAAAGGTAACCATACACTGATACTGATGCCAGACATTTACCATACGGTCAAGTTTATCTTCCTTTGACTCTATCGTAAAGTGTGAAAGAAGTTCACCCCAATACTTGCAAAGAGTGTCAAATGCGAGCTCTACCTTTTCATCTGTATCGTAGCGATGACGCATTTCATCGGCAAGCTTACTATTAACCTTTCCTTCCTTGGGATCTCCTATCCACTTATCATCTTTATCATTCTCGATATATCCCAAAACAAAGATCACGCTCTTTTCTTCTCCGGGAGAAAGCTCAAATTTAAGATGATGAGATCCTATGGGTCTCCATCCGCTTGCAACGGAATTGCGTGACTTTCCTTCCCTGACTGCAGCCGGCATTGCGTTTTCACCGTATGCACCGAGGAAACTGTCCTGATCTGTGTCATACCCCTCAACAGGGCAGTTTACTACATAGGTAGCAAAGTGATTTCTTCTCTCACGATATTCGGTCTTATGGAATATCTCCTGACCGTTATCATGAATCTCAACCTCTCCTGTTGAATAATTTCTCTGGAAGTTTGTCATGTCATCCATTGCATTCCAAAGACAAAACTCAACATATGAAAAAAGATCTATACTTTTATTTGACGATCCGTTATTTTTTATTACTAACTTGTTAACTTCACAGGTATCCCCCATAGGTACAAAATCGAGAAGATCCACGCTAACATCATTTTTTTTGCTGATCCATCTGCTGTAACCCATACCATGATGACATTCATAAGAATCAAGCTCTGTTTTGGACGGCATCCACCCGGGGTTCCAAACCGTATCCCCGTCTTTTATATAGTAATAATGGCCATTACTGTCGGCCGGTATATTATTGTATCTGTATCTTGTTAAGCGAAGAAGTCTTGCATCTTTATAAAAGCTGTACCCTCCGCATGTATTAGATACCAAAGAAAAAAAATCCTCGCACCCTAAGTAGTTGATCCACGGTAAAGGTGTGCAAGGCGATGTTATCACGTATTCCTTTTTTTCATCATCAAAATGTCCGAATTTCATTATAACCTCCTAAATTGTAATTCATAAGATCCTCAAAGCCTGAATAGTCAGCCTAAATTACATAATACCTTCCTACGTAGAACAGCCGTAGGAAGATATATGTATTGTACCATAAAATTTCATGAATAAGGGTATATTTTTTATTCCTTAACTCCGCCAAGTGTGATCCCGGCTATGATGGATTTTGAAAGGACAAGATAAACTATGATTATGGGAACGATAGCAACTGCTATCATCATATATACTTTACCCATGTCCATATTCATATAGTCGGCTCCACGAAGCGTAGCTATAAGGATTGGTACCGTAAATTTGCTTTTGGTTTCAAGAACCAGTGCGGGAACGAAATAATTATTCCAGGAACCCACGAAAGTAAATATAGCCTGAACAGCCAGAGCCGGTTTCATTATGGGAAGAACTATCGTATTGAAAGTCCTAAACTCACCGGAGCCGTCAATTCTTGCCGCTTCTACAAGAGAAAGCGGAAGTGATGACTGCAGATAACTGTACATAAAATAAAATACTGCAGGTGATGCAATGGAGGGTATAATAAGAGGTATAAGGCTATCATATAATCCCATATTTGTAATAAGTCTTAAGAAACCAAGAGCCGTAACCTGAGTCGGCATTACAAGGATTGCCATAATAAATGTAAATGCTACTTTTTTGAGTTTAAAATCGTAAACATAAAGTGCATAAGCGGTAAGTGCCGAAAAATATATACACAGAGCCGCACTTCCTCCGGAAACTATAATACTGTTAAACACTCCCCTTATCATGGGAAAGGTTCCGTCGTTCGCCACGTTCATAAAATTCTCTATGAAGTGTGTGCTGGGAATGATTGAAAACCCTCTCTGCAGCTCTGCATGCGATCTTGTCGCATTGATAAGCAGTATGTAAAAGAAGAACAGGCACATAAATGATAAGATCACAAGAACCACATGTGCAATTATACTTCTTATTTTAAGTGCTTTAGATCCTTTTTCCATTTAAGCTGCCCTCCTTCCTGCTTTTCTTGCCTTCTTCGCAGCTTTTTTGCTTCCGTCGGGATCATCATCATTCATCATCTTATAAACAAAGAAGCAAAGTATTCCGCTTATAATGAAAAGATAAACCGAAAGTGCTCCTGCACGACCATAATCAGGTGCTCTAAGGAAGTTATTAAGCCACATGATCAGAGAATAAACCGATCTGTTGGGATTACCCTGTCCGTTTGTTAAAATCTGAGGTACATCGAACATCTGCAATCCACCGATAAGAGATGTGATCAATGTATATGCCAGTATCGGTCTGATAAGCGGAAGTGTTATTCTGAAGAATGTCTGGGTAGGCGTACAACCGTCAAGGGCCGCTGCCTCAAAAACATCCTGGCTTACACCCATCATTGCTGCCATGAGCATTATTGAAGTGTTACCAAACCACATAAGAAAATTCATTACTCCGACAATTGAACGGCTTCCCACTACACTACCGAAGAAATCTATATGATCCTTTATTATGCCGCAATCAATAAGAATATTATTAATAGGACCGTTATTTGAAAACAATGCAAAGAACAACATTGCAAAAGCTGAAGCCATTATTAGATTCGGCAAGTAAATAACCACTTTAAAAAACTGAAGTCCGTGTATTTTAAGTCGCGCATCCGTAAACCAAGCAGCAAGTATAAGAGCGACAACAATCTGAGGAATGAATCCTATGATCCAAAGGATGAAAGTATTTCCAACATACTGCAGGAAATCCGGACCCATTACTTCAGCATAGTTTTTTAGCCCTACGAAATTTGGTCCTACTATCTTTAGACCGGAACGGTAATACTCAAAAAAACTGTTTCTTATGGTATCTACAAGCGGAATAAACGAGAAAATAAAGTATGTGAGGAAAAAGGGTATCAGGAAAATATATCCCCATTTCGCTCTGCTTATACTCTTCTTACCTTTCATTTGCTCTCCTCCTGTTAAATATGGAGGACGGTATTGCCGTCCTCCCATGAATTACTGTTTACGGCCAATTAATTGCTGTTATCTCGGGATAACGCTCTTTAATAGCTGTCTCAAAGTTGGCTTTAGCTTTTTCGAAATCAACATTACCGTCGAAATAATCTGTGAATGAAGACTGAATAAGCTCTACGCAACCCTGATCATATGATGAAAGTGTTGCCATTGTGATCTTGTCTGCTGCAGGTGTGAAGTACTTGTAAGGGTTTTCTCCACCAAGGAAATCTGCTCCAAAGCTGTCGTCTTCTGCAATTTCCTTCATTCCACTCATAGTATTACCAAACTCTACGAATTCTTTTGTTACAGCCATAAGGTTTTCTTTGTTACCTGTGAATGCGAGCATGATATCCTTAATATGCTGAGGATTATCTGTACCTGTGCATGCGTGAATAAATGAACCACCCCAGTTAAATGCCTGAGGACCATCAGTTGCAGCCCATGATCCATCTTTACCATCCCAGTTGGGTTTTACTACGAAGTCAATACCCCATGCAGGAAGAAGGAAACCGAATGATTTGGATTTTGAACCCATTGTCTTATACCAGTCATCGTTCCACTGACCCTTTACCTTGGGATCAAAATATCCGGCATCAAGCCATTCCTTTGAATCATTGATCCAATTAACGATCTGCTGATCAACGTTGATCTCTGTACTTCCTGCCTCAACCCAGGGCTTTGATATAGAGTTACCGTATGCACGGAAGGTATCAGCATAAGAAGCCATAACTGTATATCCTTTATCCTTAAGCTTTCCTGCTGTTTCCTTCATGGTAGCCCAGTCTTTTACCATCTCATGAACCTTATCGGGATCATCTGTTCCGAGTGCATCCTTTGCAATATCACGACGATAAACAAACAGACAAGGGCAAGCCTGCCATGTAGTTCCTCTTTGAACGCCATTGATATCAGAAGCAACTACCTTTGTGAAAGGATACTGATCTGCCAGATCCGTATCGGGATTAATTCCTATATCAGTAAGGGGAAGTGCCACATCAGCATCAGCATCCGTGTACTTTGTAACGTAATCCGTTTCAGAAAGGAAGATATCTATCTTCTCATCTGCAGAAGCATCGGCTTGTTTTAAAAGTGCTTCATCAAGCTTTGTCTGATATACGCCGTTCTGATTTGGATTGATCGTCCAGTGAATCTCTGTACCATCCTTCAGATATGTAATCGTTCCGTCCTCTGAAGTCTTATCGTACTGATCGTAAACAAACTCAAGTCTGTTTTTAAACTCTTCATTCCATGAATAAACGTTGATGATCTTACCTTCTTCACCGGCAGGTTCCGTAGCTTCTGCCGTATCACCTGATGTTTCCTGTGTCTGCTCCTCTGCTGCAGGTGCATCTGTGCTGCTTCCCTCGGAAGTGCCACCACAGGCTGCAAGTGAAGCTACCATAGATGCTGCGAGTAAGAATGATAATACTCTTCTTTTCATTTTCTATTTCCTCCTTAACTTAGATACAATCGGAGCTCTCTTTTGGCTCCCCCTTGTTTACAATGCCATTTTATTTCGATTCGTATTTTGCTGCTATCAAATAAATTGAAATAATAAAAAATCTGTGCTAATATTTTTTTACTATAAAGGAGGAATAACATGGCAAGACGTAAATGCTCCATGTCATAATGTCTATGTTAGAGAAAAAGGATTGGATCACTGCTGAATTTAACGATGATGAAGAAAACATTATACACAGACATCAGAATAAGGAATATCTATTTTATCAGCAGGTAGCTACCGGTAATATAGAAGCCATAAAAGAGAATATCAACGAGCGGCACTTGCTCGACAAAGATGGTGTGGGACATCTCTCAAAAGATCCCATCACCAATCTTAAATACCATTTTGTGATCAGTGTCGCTCTCATAACCAGAGTATGTACGGAAAACGGACTCGAAATGGAAAAAGCCTTTCGCCTCAGTGACTTTTACATACAAAAACTTGATGATATAAATAAAACCGATGATCTTATATCTTTGCACGCCCGTATGTTGCTTGACTTTACAAGACGTATGCAGTTCATTCGCGAAAAAGCTTCCCTTTCACGTCCGCTTAGTGAATGTCTTAATTATATTTACGGACATCTTAAGGAAAGGATAACGATCGAGGATCTTGCGGAGTATTCCCAGAACTCTACCAGCCATATTTCAAGACTATTCAAAGATGAACTCGGTATTTCCGCGAGCGATTATATACGAAAAGCCAAGCTCGAGTCCGCAAAGAATATGCTTCGTTACAGTGATTATTCACTTATAGACATTGCCAACTACTATTCGTTCGCTTCACACAGCCACTTTAGTATGTTATTTCAAAAAGAATACGGTATAACACCTAAAAAATACCGTGAAAAATATTACGGACTTGAATGGAGCGGTTCGGATGCACATTACATTGATAATGAGGATAGTGTGTAATATCCGCAGCATTATCTTTTACAGACCGCGTATTTTTCTTTCATGACAAAAGCCATACAGATTATTGTTTGTTTCTTGATCAATAACCTGTATGGCTTCATATTTACATCATAATCATAATATCATTTTCTTCTTTAAGCACATCTTCCGCTATATAGTTTCCGTCTATTTTATTCCCGTTTAAAGTCATCTCTTTTACGCCACACTCACTTCCGGAGGTGTTTTTTATCACGATATGAAGTGTTTTCCCCCTGAAGAACTTATCTATCGAAACCTCTCTCCAATATGAAGGAATAGAAGGCGAAAGCTTTATACCGTAAAAATCGGGTCTTATACCAAGAATTCCTTCCACACATCCAACCATCATTGTAGATGCTGTTCCGGTAAGCCAGTGAACATGGCTTCTTCCATAATGAGGCGAATATTTTCCTTCCGTAAACTGGCCGTAGCAGTAGGGTTCAAGTACTCTTACATCAGCATTTTCATTCTGTGCCGAAGGAGCATTCTCGATAAAATACTCAAATGCGCGATTGCCATGTCCGGCTAATGCCTCAGCAAGAATTATCCATCCCTGAGACTGTGAGAA
>JAILKW010000291.1 GCA_024693455.1 Lachnospiraceae bacterium | reverse complement strand
AAAGAGACGGTAAAACGCGATAAAATAAGTGATCCCAAGGAATGTCGTCAGGTACTTATAGATAACATAAAATCTATCATGGACCTGGGGGAGATTTCTTATGATTTTGAAGAAAAGACCTCAGTTGTATTTGTTGTGGGTGTAAACGGTGTCGGAAAGACAACAACCATAGGAAAGCTGTCTTCAAAGATAGTTCTTTCAGGCAAAAAAGTTGTTATAGCCGCGGCTGATACCTTCCGTGCTGCCGCACAGGATCAGCTTGCAACCTGGGCCGAGCGTTCGGGAGCAACCCTAATCTGCGGAGCTGAAGGAGCGGATCCCGCATCGGTTGTCTTTGATGCGATTTCTTCCGCCAAGGCCAAAAAAGCGGATGTACTTATGATAGATACGGCAGGAAGGCTTCACAATAAGAAAAATCTTATGGCGGAGCTTGAAAAGATGAATCGTATAATCGACAGGGAATACCCTGATGCGATAAAAGAAACTCTTATAGTTCTTGACGCCACAACAGGACAAAATGCACTTGCCCAGGCAAGGGAGTTTAAAGAAGCCGCAGATGTTACCGGCGCAGTCCTTACAAAAATGGACGGAAGTGCCAAGGGCGGAATTGCGGTTGCCATTTCCGGCGAACTTAAGATTCCCATTAAATACATAGGTGTGGGAGAAAAGATAGAGGATCTTCAGAAATTTGACGCTGACCGTTTTGTGGATGCGCTATTTGCAACAGAATCGGAGGAGGAAGACGAAAATGCTGGAAAAGAAGGATTTTGATGAGGCATGCAGTGCCGTATCTCAGGTAACACTTGAAACCAAACTGGTTTACAGTGACTATTTAAGTGCAAAGTACAATAACAAGGTATATTTAAAACCTGAAAATATGCAGTTTACAGGAGCATATAAGGTCAGAGGAGCATATTACAAGATTTCAACTCTTACCGACGAGCAAAGAGCGAAGGGTCTTATAACGGCCTCTGCAGGTAATCATGCCCAGGGCGTGGCTTATGCGGCAAAATGTTTCGGTGCCAAAGCACTGATAGTTATGCCGACGACAACACCTCTTATAAAGGTTAATCGCACCAAGAGCTATGGAGCGGAAGTGCTTTTGCACGGAGATGTGTATGATGAGGCCTGTGAAAAAGCACTTGAACTTGCAAAAAAAGAAGGCTATACCTTCATCCATCCTTTTGATGATGAAGCCGTTGCGACAGGTCAGGGAACCATAGCAATGGAAATAATAAAGGAACTTCCTTTGGTTGACATCATCCTTGTTCCCGTAGGAGGCGGCGGTCTTGCAACCGGAGTATCCACTCTTGCGAAGCTTATAAATCCAAAGATCAAGGTTATCGGAGTTGAACCCGAGGGAGCAGCCTGCCTTAAAGCATCACTTGCCAAGGGGGAGGTAACGACACTTCCCACGGTAAACACTATCGCAGACGGTACAGCGGTAAAAACACCGGGAACAAAAATTTTCCCTTACCTTAAAAAGAATCTTGATGATATAATCACTGTCGGTGATGACGAGCTTATCGTTTCCTTCCTTGATATGGTTGAAAATCACAAGATGATAGTGGAAAACTCAGGTCTTCTGACGGTTGCTGCGATCTCCCGTCTGAAATGCAAGGACAAAAATGTTGTCAGCATTTTATCGGGCGGAAACATGGATGTCATTACCATGTCTTCCGTAGTTCAGCAGGGACTTATATTCAGAGACAGGATATTTACAGTATCTGTTCTTCTTCCCGACAAACCGGGTGAACTTGCTGAAGTTGCAAAACGTATCGCCGAGGTTCAGGGTAATGTTATAAAACTTGAACACAATCAGTTTGTCACCACAAACCGTAATGCCCAGGTTGAACTTCGCATAACTCTTGAGGCGTTCGGAACGGAACACAAGGAGCAGATCATGGATGCTCTTGAAAAGAACGGCTATAAACCCAAAATTGTAAGAACAAGTCTTTAATGAGGTAAAAATGGCTAAAAAAGTTAATTATGACGAAAGCAGCATCTCGGTCCTTGAAGGACTGGATGCTGTCAGAAAACGTCCGGGAATGTATATCGGATCGGTTACAAGAAAAGGACTCAATCATCTGGTATACGAGATCGTTGACAATTCCGTGGATGAGCATTTGGCCGGAGAATGTGACATTATTCATGTTACTTTGGAAGCTGACGGTTCATGTACGGTTTCGGACAATGGACGAGGCATTCCCGTAGGAATGCATGAAAAAGGTGTTTCCGCAGCCAGAGTGGTTTTTTCCACTCTTCATGCCGGCGGTAAATTTGACAACACCGTATATAAGACCAGCGGAGGACTTCACGGAGTCGGTTCTTCTGTCGTTAATGCGCTTTCTTCATACATGGATGTTGAGATAAGACGGGAAGGTTTTATTCATCATGACAGATATGAAAAAGGCCGTCCTACTGAAAAACTCGCAGGCGGATTATTACCCACGATCGGCAAGACAAAAGAAACGGGAACCAAAATAAACTTTCTTCCGGATCCCGAGATTTTTGAAAAGACCCGTTTCAAAGAAGACGAGATCAAAAGCCGTCTTCACGAAACAGCATATCTTAATCCTTCTCTTACCATAATCTATGAGGATAAAAGAGGGGAGGAACCCGAACACATAGAATACCATGAACCTGACGGTATCGTAGGATTTGTTCGGGATATCAATAAAAATTCCCAGGCACTTTGCGACGTTATCTCGTTCTCGGGTGAGGCTGAGGGCGTGGCCGTGGATGTGGCTTTCCAATTCGTAAACGAATTTCATGAAAATGTCCTTGGATTTTGCAATACAATATACAATGCAGAAGGCGGAACCCACATAACGGGTTTTAAAACCATGTTTACAACCGTAATAAACAACTACGCCAGAGAACTTGGTATTTTAAAAGACAAGGATGTAAACTTTACAGGAGCCGATGTCAGAAACGGGATGACGGCTGTCATAGCCATTAAGCATTCAGACCCGAGATTTGAAGGCCAGACCAAAACAAAACTTGACAATCAGGACGCTGCAAAGGCGGTATCCAAAGTCACAGGCGAAGAGATCGTCTTATTTTTTGACAGAAATATCGATGTACTTAAAACAGTGATCGGTTGTGCGGAAAAAGCCGCCAAGATCCGAAAAACCGAGGAAAGAGCAAAAACAAATCTTCTTACAAAGCAAAAGTTTTCCTTCGATTCCAACGGTAAACTTGCCAACTGTGAAAGCCGTGATGCTAAAAAATGCGAGATATTCATTGTCGAGGGAGATTCTGCCGGCGGCTCGGCAAAGACAGCCAGAAACCGTAATTATCAGGCGATCCTTCCCATCCGCGGAAAGATCCTAAACGTTGAAAAGGCCAGCATAGACAAGATCCTTGCCAACGCTGAGATAAAAACCATGATAAATGCCTTCGGTTGCGGTTTTTCCGAAGGTTTCGGAAACGATTTTGATATATCAAAGCTTCGCTATGACAAGATAATAATCATGGCAGATGCCGATGTGGACGGAGCGCATATTTCAACGCTTCTTCTCACACTTTTTTACAGATTTATGCCGGAACTGATTTACGAAGGACATGTTTATATAGCAATGCCTCCCTTGTATAAGGCAATGCCCAAAACCGGCAAAGAAGAATACCTTTACGATGACGATGCCCTTGCTGCATACCGCAAAAAGCACAAAGGGCCTTTCACGCTTCAGCGTTACAAAGGACTTGGAGAGATGGATGCGGAGCAGCTTTGGGAGACGACGCTCGATCCGGAGAGGCGTGTGCTCAAGAAGGTTGAGATCGAGGATGGGCGTATGGCGTCGGATGTGACCGAGATGCTCATGGGCAATGACGTGCCGCCGCGCAAGGCGTTCATCTACCAGCATGCTACCGAGGCTGAACTTGATCTGTAGCGCAAGCAAAAGCTCAAGCAAAAGCTCAAGCACCCCTTGCAACCGGATGAATCACCGCTCGCTCTATCGAACGAGCTCGCTATAGATTATCCGTTCACAAGGGGTGGAGACACTGGCTCAAGCAGTAATGGCATGAATATCCCTTGACGCCGGATGAATCACCGCTCGCTCTATCGGAACGAGCTCGCTATAGATTATCCGTCGCCAAGGGATGCGACATTAGCTCAAGCAAAAGCTCAAGAACCCCTTGCAACCGGATGAAGCAATTGCGCAAGCAAGAGAGAAAGAACCCCTTGCCCCTTACGGCGGCGGAGGGGAAAGCAAATAATACAAGTTGACTATAGATTTCCGTAGGAGGATTGAAGGATGGCTGCAGCAGAACAGCTTATACAGATGGAATATTCTGAGATTATGCAAAAGTCTTATATTGATTACGCAATGAGTGTCATAGTCTCGCGTGCTTTGCCGGATGTGAGGGATGGACTCAAGCCGGTTCAGAGGCGGACGCTTTATGATATGTATGAGCTCGGGATCAGATATAACCAGCCGTACAGAAAAAGTGCGCGTATCGTTGGTGATACGATGGGTAAATATCATCCGCACGGAGATTCATCCATATATGATGCGCTTGTGGTCATGGCGCAGGACTTTAAAAAGGGTATGAAGCTGGTTGACGGACATGGAAATTTCGGATCCATAGAGGGAGACGGAGCAGCTGCCATGCGTTATACAGAGGCAAGACTTGAGAGGATTACCCAGGAGGTTTTTCTGGGAGATCTTGACAAGGATGTGGTGGATTTTGTTCCGAATTTTGATGAGACGGAAAAAGAGCCTTCTGTTCTTCCGGTAAGAATACCGAATCTGCTTGTTAACGGAGCAGAGGGTATTGCTGTAGGTATGGCAACTTCCATACCGACTCACAATTTAGGAGAAGTGGTGGACGGAGTCATCGCATACATGAAAAATCCCGATATGTCCACAAAAGATATGCTTGGGATCATACCCGGACCTGATTTTCCGACAGGTGGGATCGTAACCAATAAGGACGATCTTATATCCGTTTATTCCACGGGAACAGGAAAGATAAAGCTTCGCGGAAAGGTGGAGATAGAACCTGTAAAGGGAGGAAGAACGGATGTTGTCATAACCGAGATCCCATATACCATGATAGGAGCAGGGATCGGAAAGTTTATGGCGGATGTCTACGATCTTTCCGAAAAGAAGCTGACAAATGACATTGCAGACATTTCAAATCAGTCTTCAAAAGACGGTATCAGAATAGTTATTGAACTTAAAAAAGGTGCGGATGTTGAGAATTTCTGCAATCTGCTTTACAAAAAAACAAGGCTGGAGGATACCTTTGGCGTTAATATGCTTGCTGTTTGCAACGGTAAGCCTGAAACAATGGGTATACTTCCCATAATCAAGCACCATGTTGATTTCAGATATGAGCTGGCTACGAGAAAGTATACAAATCTTCTTGCAAAAGAAGAAGAAAAACGTGAGATCCAGGAAGGACTTATTCGTGCCTGTGATGTTATTGACCTTATAATCGAAATACTTCGAGGATCAAAAGACACCAAAATGGCAAAGGACTGTCTTGTAAACGGTATTACCGACAATATAAAATTTAAGTCGGCAAAATCCAAAAAGGATGCGGCGAAACTTCGTTTTACCGAGCGTCAGGCTACAGCAATCCTTGAAATGAGATTATATCGACTCATCGGACTTGAGATCGAAGCTCTCATGAAAGAACATGACAAGACGATGGCCAATATAGCTCTTTACAAAAAAATACTTGAAAAAAAGAGTGAGATGACAAAGGTCATCATAAAAGATCTTAATGAGATAAAAAAATTATACGAAAGACCGAGGCGTACTAAAATAGAAAACGTCAGTGAGGCTGTATTTGAAGAAAAGCCCATTGAAGAACAGGATGTTGCTGTGCTTTTGGACCGCTTCGGTTATGCAAGGGTTATTGATATCCCTACCTTTGACCGAAACAAGGAAACGGCGGAGGATGAATGCAAACGCATAGTAATGTGCAAGAATACCGACAAGCTGGTTGTATTTTCTTCAGCCGGAATGCTTCACATGATAAAAGTTTTGGACCTTCCCATGGGAAAATTCAGAGATAAAGGATTGCCCATTGACAATGTTTCGGGATTTGACAGCTCAAAAGAAGAGGCTTTATATATTGAGGCCCTTTCGAATCTCATCGGAAGACAGGTTTTCTTCGGAACAAGAAAGGGAATGATAAAATCCGTTACGGGAGATGAATTTGATGTTGCAAGAAAGAGTGCCCAGGCAACAAAGCTCTCGGACGGTGATGAACTTATATGTGCGGGTGTTTTGGAAAACACCGACACCATTGTCCTGCATTCAGACAAGGGATATTTCCTTAGGATAGGTCTTGAGGATATTCCGGTGCTTCACAAAGGAGCGGCCGGTAACAGAGGAATGAAGCTTTCGAAAGATGAACTTATGAAAGAGATCTATATCCTTCATCAGGGCGATGACATTAAAGCAAAATCGGGAAGTACAAGTGTAGCATTATCGAGACTTCACATAGGCAAAAGAGATGGCCGAGGGACGAAAAGATAATGTAAAAGTGAGAAAAAACGAGTAAAAGCGAGATAATAAAAGATGGATCTAAGAAAAAGCTTGATATCGTTCGATTTATAAAGTTGCGGAATAGACCTTACAAAACTATTATAAGAAAGTCAGTTAGCACTCTTTTTGAGTGAGTGCTAACAAATTACAAACAGTTTAATATTATTTTTTATTTATAAAGGAGGAATTGACATGAAGTTAGTACCGTTGTCTGACAGAGTAGTTGTTCAGCAGCTTGAGGCTGAAGAGACTACCAAATCCGGAATCATACTTGCAAGTTCTGCTCAGGAGAAGCCTCAGGAGGCACTTGTTATAGCAGTAGGCCCCGGCGGGGTTGTTGACGGTAAGGAAGTTACCATGCAGGTTAAGGAAGGACAAAAGGTAATCTATTCAAAGTATGCGGGAACAAACGTTAAGCTTGACGGAGAAGAGTACATCATCGTTAAGCAGGATGATATTCTTGCTATAGTAGAGTAAACAGAAAGGAAGAATAAACATGGCTAAGGAAATCAAATATGGAGCAGAAGCCAGAGAGGCTCTGCAAAAGGGTGTAGATCAGCTTGCAAATACAGTTCGTGTTACCATAGGACCCAAGGGAAGAAACGTAGTTCTTGACAAGTCTTACGGAGCTCCCACTATCACAAACGATGGTGTGACCATAGCAAAGGATATCGAGCTTGAAGATGAGTTCGAGAACATGGGTGCACAGCTTGTTAAAGAAGTTGCAACAAAGACAAATGACGTTGCAGGTGACGGTACAACAACCGCTACTGTTCTTGCTCAGGCAATGATCAAAGAAGGTATTAAAAACCTTGCAGCAGGTGCAAATCCCATAGTTCTTCGTAAGGGAATGAAAAAGGCTACAGATACAGCTGTAGAGGCCCTTATTAAAATGTCAAGAAAGGTTGACTCAAAAGAGCAGATCGCCAGAGTTGCAGCAATTTCAGCAGGCAATGATGAAGTCGGTGATATGATAGCAGATGCTATGGAAAAGGTATCAAACGACGGCGTTATCACCATCGAAGAGTCAAAGACAATGCAGACTGAACTTGATCTTGTTGAAGGTATGCAGTTTGACAGAGGTTATATCTCAGCTTACATGGCTACAGATATGGACAAGATGGAAGCAAATCTTGAGAATCCTTATATCCTTATTACAGATAAAAAGATCTCAAATATTCAGGAGATCCTTCCTTTACTTGAGCAGATCGTTCAGTCGGGAAGCAGACTTCTTATAATTGCTGAAGATGTTGAAGGCGAGGCTCTTACAACTCTCATCCTTAACAAGCTCCGCGGAACATTCAACGTAGTAGCTGTTAAGGCACCCGGATACGGTGATCGTCGTAAGGAAATGCTTCAGGATATCGCTATCCTTACAGGTGGTACGGTTATTTCAGAGGAAGTCGGACTTGAGCTTAAGGATGCAACTATCGATCAGCTCGGTAAAGCAAAGAGCATCAAGGTTCAGAAAGAGAACACAGTCATTGTTGACGGTGAAGGAAATAAAGACGAGATCGAAGCAAGAGTTGCCCAGATCCGTAAGCAGATCGAAGATACAACAAGTGAGTTCGATAAAGAAAAACTTCAGGAGCGTCTTGCTAAACTTGCAGGAGGAGTTGCAGTTATCCGCGTAGGTGCAGCTACAGAGACAGAGATGAAGGAAGCAAAAATGCGTATGGAGGATGCTCTTAACGCTACACGTGCTGCTGTTGAAGAAGGTATCATTGCAGGAGGCGGAAGTGCATACATCCATGCTCAGGAAGAGGTTAACAAGCTCGCCGATACTCTTGAAGGAGATGAGAAGACAGGTGCAAAGGTAGTAAGCCGCGCACTTGAAGCTCCTCTTTACTACATCGTAGAAAATGCAGGTCTTGACGGATCTGTTGTAGTTAACAACGTTAAGAATGAGAAGGCCGGAAAGGGATTTGACGCATACAACGAAGAGTATGTTGATATGGTTGAAAAGGGAATCCTTGATCCCGTTAAGGTTACAAGAAGTGCTCTTCAGAATGCAAATTCCGTTGCTTCAACTCTTCTTACAACAGAGTCTGTTGTGGCAGATATTAAAGAGCCCGAACCTCCGATGCCCGCAGGCGGAGCACCCGGAATGGGAATGTACTAAATCCACAGAGCGTATATGATATTTCACCAAAGCAAACAGCGATGGTGGTTGAGGATTAAAATAAGGGATCCGGAGCATTTTGGCTCCGGGTCTTTTTTGATCATAAAAATCATGCGTTCATTCGATCGCTACATAAAAATGTATGGTTAAATGGTGGTTTTTCATGCTGTTGGTTAGTGATTTTGATAGTTGTAAAGGCCTATAAAATGTGATACTATTAAGTCCGATTGCAATATAACGGAAAAGAAGTATCGTCTTACTTATTATTATGTGTTTGGGCGATATACGGGACAAAAGAGTTACCTTTTATTTCGTTACATATGGGGAGAAGATATGGGCAAAGTAGCTGTTCTTACAGATACTAACAGTGGTTTTACTCAGGAAGAAGCAAAGGCGT
>JAILKW010000282.1 GCA_024693455.1 Lachnospiraceae bacterium | reverse complement strand
AAGTAAGTGTAATTGCAAGCAGACCAACGATTATTCCTCTTTTCATCCCTTACTGTTCTCCTTTTTGCTAAAGTATTCTTTCTAAATAAAACTGTGCTTTTAAGAAAGACCTTATCACTACTTCTAAGATACGATCATTATACATTTACGTTTAATTGAGTTCAATATTATTTTAGAACCTTATGATTTACACCGTGTCTTTTACGCCTGCTCTGCCTCTTCGTCCTTCATTGATCGTTTTTTCTCATACATGTTTGAGTCGGCGCGTTTTAAGGTATCGGAAATATTAATATCAACAGAGCTGTCAAAAAACGCAAATCCGTAAGCTATTGTAAAAGGAAGATGAAGGTCTCCTGAAGAATTTACATCAACTGTCAACTTTTCAAGCCTGCCTATAGCATCATCCAGTCGCTGCTCATCGCAATACTCGGCTATAACGACAAATTCATCTCCACCGTATCTGTAAACCTCTCCAACACCGCTAAAAGCCCTGGTAATAGTTTGCGAAGCCATGCATATAAGTGTATCGCCCTCCTGATGACCGTAGATATCATTGGTACTTTTCAGATTATTAACATCAAAGCTTACGATAAGAATAGATTTATAATCCTTTACTTCGTCAATCTTTTTATTGTATGCCATCCTGTTTGCTATTCCGGTCAGTCCGTCAACATAAGCAAGCCTGCCCATAATTTCTGCTTCCGCTATCTTGTGTCTTAGATCAACAAAGACCAAAAGCCTGTCAATGCTCACCGAAACCAGATAAATAAGGAGTGCCACCCTGACATTTCCGGTATAATCATTTCCATTTAAAAAGCTGCTTTGATAAACATCCAGCCAGCTGATCAATATTATCAGAATGCTGCCCACAGATATAAGGATCGAGGAGTATTTCCCGAGAAATCTGCGATAAAACATACGATTACTTGCCGCTATGACCATTAAAGTAAGATTTATAAGCAAAACACCCGAAAAAATTATCGATTCGCCAAATGGCATAATCCCGCTAAATTCCAGTATCGGATTAATAATGACAAGCGAGAACGGAATAATTAAGAATATCTTGTTAAGAAGTATCATCGGAAACTGACATATCTTCATATAATAAAGATATGCAAAACCTATTGCGAGTGGGATGCTTGTATACAATATTACAGTGTTCAGATATCCTTTTCCGTATAAAAGACTTATGATCGGATTTTGGGTTACAGACCAGATTGACATAAAAAGAACAAAACAGCTCAGATAGATAAGAGTAAAATTTTTATGTTTTGGATCTGTAAGAATTAATGTCGCGACTATCGCGATCAAAGCCGCCGTGATCGTAATTATAATGATAACGATTGCCGGAATAAAACTTTTTATAAGTGACTTAAGAGCGTATTTGTGGTTTACAAAAAAGACTTCTTTTATAAGCTTTGGCGTAAAACGGTAAGGAACTGTCATTTCAATTGAAAAATTCCTTCCCTGGGTTCCGGCCGGCATCATGATCACATTCCAGTGATCGCCCGCTGTCATTCCCGGTTTTATATCCTCGGGAGTAAAGCTTTCAATAACCCTGCCATTAACTTTCAACTTCCAAAATATATTTTCGCTTTTAAAAACGATAGTATCGTTTTTTTCAAAATATTCAGGCAATTGATGCGTAATAGTATAGGTATGACCGGGCTCTGTCTCTACTGACAGCGGAAGAGTTACGTTTTGCTCCTCAAATATCCAGTCTTTATCGATCAGTGTAAAATTCGGATATATACTTCCCTTATACGAAAGCTGGTTAACAAAAAGAACAACCGATGAGATTATTATAACTGCCAGGCTTATGAAGGTAATTGTTTTATGATTGATCTTAAACATAAAAACACCTCATATCTCTCGTTAATAATTATAAGAAAATTTTACTATTGCGCGGCATAAAACACAAGTTTATAAATCAGTGCCCCCTCCGGCGCAGTAGAATTTATTTTTTCCTTTTGATATAATTAGCCTGTATCTGCCAAAAGGCATTTCAAGATTCCCAAAGGAGATCAAAATGTATATTGAAAACAAAGCATGGATAGGTATGAACGAAAACGGTGAAAAAATATGTCTTTCACCCCGGCTCGCAAACAGACACGGACTCATTGCCGGCGCAACGGGAACAGGTAAAACCGTCACCTTAAAAGTAATGGCTGAAACATTTTCGGATATGGGTGTTCCCGTTTTTATAGCTGACGTAAAAGGTGATATAGCGGGATTATCCTCTCCGGGCGCAGACAGCACGGATATGCAAAAAAGAATATCTGATTTCGGACTTGATAAGGCCGGTTTTGAATACTGTGCTTATCCGGTAACCTTTTGGGATATATTCGGGCAAAAGGGAATTCCCCTAAGGACAACCATATCCGAGATGGGCCCCTTACTCCTTGCAAGAGCTCTTGAGCTCTCCGACGTACAATCAGATATCCTTTCGGTTATATTTAAGATAGCTGATGATAACAATCTGCTTCTTATTGACACCAAAGATCTGAAAGCTGCACTTAATTTCGTTGACGAAAACCACAAGGATTTTGAAGCGGACTACGGGAAAATGTCCTCCTCCTCAATTACAGCCATCATAAGAGCCATTGTAGCACTTGAAGGTCGTGGTGGAGATGCCTTTTTCGGAGAAACCGCACTAAGCATTACCGACTGGTTTTCACTTGGCGAAGGTCAAAAAGGAATGATACATGTTCTGGACAGCCAAAGTCTGATAAACGACTCCAAACTTTATTCTGTATTTTTGCTGTGGCTCTTATCCGAACTTTTTGAAACCCTTCCTGAAGTCGGAGATATGGACAAGCCCAAAATGGTCTTTTTCTTTGATGAAGCTCATCTGCTTTTCAATGATGCACCAAAAGTACTTACCGAAAAGATCGAACAGGTTGTAAAGCTCATACGTTCAAAAGGTGTCGGCGTATATTTTGTAACCCAAAACCCTCTTGATATTCCGGGCGGAGTTCTCTCACAACTCGGGAACAAGGTGCTTCATGCTTTAAGAGCCTATACCCCGGCGGATCAAAAGAGTGTAAAGGCAGCAGCCGAATCCTTCAGAGTCAACCCCGCATTCGATACTTATGATGCCATCCTTTCTCTGGGAACCGGTGAAGCTATTGTTTCCTTCCTTGAAGAAAACGGCGAACCGGGTGTTTGTCAGAAGACACGTATACTGCCGCCCCATTCGCTCATGGCAGGTATCGATGACAACGCCAGAGATTCCCTTATAAAGCAAAGTCTTTTATACAGCAAATATGCGCAGTACAAGGATCCGGACAGCGCCTATGAATTCCTGATGAGAAGGGGTGAAGAAACAGCAGCACAAAAGGCCGCCGAAGAGGCCGAAGTTCAAAAAACAAAGCTCCTTGAAAAAGAACAAAAAGCCATGGACAAAAAAGCCAAACAAGAGGCTGCTAAGCAGGCCGCCAAAGAAGCCACTGCCAGAAACCGTGCGCTTCGTTCCGTAGGAAATACAATAGCAGGGACAGTCGGCCGTGAACTAGGAAAAAACATGGGCTCATCCTTCGGTTCCTTTGGCAAAAAGCTCGGAGGAAACGTCGGAGCAAGCCTTGGAAGAGGGATACTTTCTACCTTATTTAAATAATACCGGAGGAACCAATGAAAATACTTATTACAAATGATGACGGAATTACCTGTGAAGGAATACATAAACTTGCTGAAATTGCCGTAAACTTCGGCGAAGTTTGGGTTGTTGCACCGGCGGGACAATGTACCGCAATGTCAAGATGCCTCACACTCAGAGAAACACTTGAAATAAAAGAGGCTGATTTTCCCGTAAAAAATGTTCATGCCTACAGCGTAAGCGGAACTCCCGTTGACTGTGTTAAAGTTGGCGCAAACGTTATTATGAAGGAAAAGCCCGATTACGTATTCTCGGGAATAAACTGGGGATATAATGCCGGTGCGGATATCGCTTATTCAGGTACCATCGGTGCTTCAATGGAGAGTCTGTTAAACGGTATCCCCACAATAGCTTTCTCCAACGAAGGAGTTTCGGACTATACCATTGCAATGAAATATCTTCCGGATATCATTACTGAAATATTAAAAAAAGAACCCGATCATTCGGCTATCTGGAATATAAATACCCCTGCCTGCAGCTTGGACGATTGCAAAGGTATATTATGGGACAGAACCATTTTTAAAGAATCTTATTATGCCGGAGTATATGAAGAAAAAGGAGATCCTTCAATTATCAAATTGGAACTTTCCCCTACACGAATCCCGGTCGAAAAACTCCCTGTCGAAACAGACATAGGAGCTTTGGTAAGAAACTATATTTCCGTAGGAAAAGTAAAAAGTGAAATATTATTATAAAAAAGAGACATCCTCATCTTAGGATGTCTCCATTTTATTTACCTTAGTTAAGTTTAAATCCTGTCCCTACAAACTGTGCTATATCACGTCCTGTATCATCACTGATATCGACATTTACAACATTGGATGTCCTTCCGTCCTTTCGACATTTCGCCCTGGCTATCAGCCTGCTGCCTTTTGGCGCGGAAAGATAATTTATCGATACCTGTTGTGCCACACATCGTCTTTCCTTATCATTGGTCGTGACAGCGAAGGCGAAATCCGCAAGCGTAAACATCACTCCTCCCATAACACCGCCATAGGCATTTTTATGAGAGTCATTCAGCGTAAGACTGCAGACACAGCCGTCTTCATAAAGTTCTTCGAGAATAACCCCGGCATCACTTGCAAATCTGTCCTTTCCGAAATATTCTCTTGCTTCTTCCAATGATTCAAAATCACCCATTACATCACCCCATATCCTAAATTTCTTCAAGACTTGCGTCTTTTAATGTACAGTAGGTTTTTTCATCCTCATTATATGTATCAAAAACACCTGTAACTGTAATATTGTCACCATCTTTGGGATAATCATCCGGCTTATAATCATCGGTCAGAACAAACTCTATTCCCTGGGCACAGCATGCTGTGGCATCTTGTATAACACAGGAATAATATACCTTCCCCGTATTTTCATCTTTAAAATAAGACGTAGTTCCGTTCATTCTTATCGTCTTGCCTTTGTATTGATCAGGTTCCATCATCATATTAAACACCTCGGAATACACCATTGTCTCCGAAAGCTGTGTAAGATCAATATCTATTCCCTCAGTCGTGCTGAGAGCCTCATCTGTCTCTTCTTCGGGAAGCGGCGCATCTTCATTTAACCCGCTTTCCCTTTCCTCCGGTTCAGCGATATCTTCCTCTTCTTTGTCAGCCTCAGCCATTCCTGCCTCGAGTACATCCTCAACTCCCGACGAAGTGCTGTTTCTGTTTTCTGCTCCCTGTCCGCCACATGCGATAAAACTTCCCGCAGCAACAACAAAAAGCAGCATGACGATAATTTTTTTCATCCGTATTCCTCCGCGCAATTACTTAAGCGCTTCTTTTAATACCTCCAGATTTGACTTCATAACCGAAAGATATGTGACACCCGAAGCGACATCCTCAGATGTTGTAGACTGCATCGAATCAAGTGAAAGTATCTTTTGATCCTTGGATGTGGTATTGCTCTTTATCGTCTCGGCCAAAGTATGATCTGTTCCTTCTATGGTCATTATAGTTGAAAGTCCAAGTTCGTCAACCTTTTTCGCAAGAAAGACAACGGTCTCAAAACTTGCCTCAGTCTCTGCAGAACATCCTGCAAATGCCGCATAATAATTAAGATCATAATCATCCGTGAAATAACGGAAGGGGAATCTGTCTCCGAAAAGAAGGGTATCTTTTTCACTTTCCTCGGTTACCTTTTCGTATTCGTTGTCGAGTGAATCAAGTTCAGTGATATAGTTATCAAGGTTCTTCTGATATGTATCTGCATTAGCGGGATCTATCTGCTTTAATGCCTCACCTATACTGCTGCAGATAACCTCTGTATTTTCAAGAGAAAGCCATACATGCTCATCTGTCTCATGTTCATGTTCCTCGTGCTCATGATCTTCATCTTCATGATCGTGCTCCTCATCCTCATGGTCCGCATCATCATGGTCATGATCTTCGTCCTCATGGTCTGCATCATCATGGTCATCCTCATCATGATCTGCGTCATCATGTTCATGATCTTCGTGTTCTTCACCCTCTTCATGCTCATGATCGTGGTCATGCTCCATTCCCTCTACGATCTCCTCTGACTTAACTTCATCACCTAATGTATCGAGCAGATTTATAACCACCTGATCTTTATTAACCACCTCAGAAAGTGCATCCGAAACCCATTTATCAGACTCTCCTCCGACATAAATGAAAAGATCACAGGTTGATATCTTAAGTATATCTTCTGCCGTAGGCTGATAACTGTGAAGATCTACCCCGTTATCCAAAAGCATGGTAAGCTCAGCCTCATTTACTTTTTCACCCATTATGGATTTTACCCAATCATATTCCGGAAATATGGTAGTTACTATTTCAAGCTTATCATCGTTACCTTCAGCTCCTCCATCTGATCTTACATCGGCAGTCGCTTCTGTTTTTACATCAGCGCTTCCTTCTGCAGGCGCAGCACTGCCACATCCGGAAAGACCTCCGAGAGCCAGCATCATTGTCATTACAATAGATAATATTTTTTTCATTTTCTTCTCCTTTTTGTTACGAATTTGAGAACCGTTCTCAATTATATGGATCGAATCCTGATTTGTCAACAATTATTTTATTAAAATACGCGCTCATATTGTGATCATTTCTCTTGTTTCATTTAAATTTATGTGTCATAATAACTCTGTATATTGTAAATTTTAATATTATCCTCTGAAAGGAGACGAAATGGCCAGCATATTGTCAAGCAAAGAAATTCGGGAGCAGCGGCTCAAACAAGTTATCTCTGAAGATCAACTGATCTCACGCAGAACTTATAATCTGATACTTGGCGGTGTTACACTGTACGGACTTGTTATCAATGCTGTACTTTGTGCTTACGCATCGGATTTCGCATTATCCATAAACCCCATAGCTCTTATCATCGGCTATTTTATTTTATGTATGGCCGGCACCTTCATTGCAAGAGGGTCTAAAAGCGCTATAATAAGTTTTCTCGGTTACAACCTCATTGTTGTACCCCTGGGACTTGTTCTTTCCATAGTAGTTTCCCAGTACGGTGGTATTAATATGCCCGTCGTACAACAGGCATTTGTTTTAACAGCAGGAATTACCGCTATTATGACAGCAGCTTCCGTTACATTTCCGAACTTCTTTTCCAAAATCGGAGGTGTATTGTTTATTGCCTTGGCCGGCCTTTTGATAGTTGGTTTTATACAGATGTTCCTTCGTTCGGACGGAATACTTTTCTCTGTTGCCGGCGCAGGTATCTTCAGCCTCTATATTGGTTATGATATGTATCGTTCACAGCAGTTTTCACCTACAGCAGATAATGCTGTTGACTGCGCTATAGATCTTTATCTTGATATAATTAATTTATTTATCCATCTTCTTCGTATACTTGGCAGATCAGATGACTAATAGTTAAGCAGCCTCCGGTATTCCGGGGGCTGTATCTGAATTCGGTAACACCCTGTCATTTTGAGACAGAAATATATAGGAGACAATCTTCATGAAAAACTTAAAAGAAGAAAAAGCCAAAAAATTTCTTGCCATCCTACTGGTTATTATCATTCTTGTGACCATCGCGCACATTGTATCGGTAGTATCCTTTAATCAGGCCCCCCATTCAATCAAAGACAGTGAGGAACAAGGCGATGTAACCTTTGCCTTGAAAAATCGCGAAGACAGCACCAGCAGCTGGCTTAAAAGAGATTTCAATCTCTACGGAGAAACAGTCGATCTAAAGGCTCAGACTTTGGATGCAACTATTTTTAACAACTCCAAAGATCAGATCGACAACTGGACAATGAGGATAAATATAAAGCATGATTGTTTCCTCAACAATGCCTGGTGTGGAAAGGCCGAGATACATCAATATGTCGGAACGGAAGACGAACAGGTACAGCTTTTGGACCTTCGTGCCTTTGATATAAAAGACGTAAAACTCGATCACATGGATGACAGTGATCTCCTTATCCCACTTAAAAAAGGTGATTTCGTGATCTATTATCCTTCCGAAAAGGATAAAGAGCTTTTGATAGATGCCGCTTCGGAAAAAACCATCGGCATGATCTTCTATTATTTGGGTGATCTTGACCTTTCGGATAATTACATTGAATACTTTTTCCACAAAAAAATAACGGAAGGCGCAAACTTTTATATCTGTATCTTCCTGATCACGGTATGGATCGTTATTTTTATAACCCTTAATGTTTCAAGTATCACCTATAATAAAACCATCAAAGAAATGGAGCTTCGCAAATCCGGTATTTCCTGTATGTCCGATATTTACGAACTCATTTACATTCTGGATCTGGAAAAAGATGAACTTATCCCGGTTTCGGCAGATAACGACAACGATAAATTGCGCCCGAAGGATCTCGGTGCAAGAGAACAGCTTGCAAATATGTTTAAATGGGATGCTTCGGAAGCTTACATTGATCTGATGCTTGAGTTTACCGATCTTGATACTCTTCCCGATCGTCTCGACAAAAAGAGCATCGTCTGCGAATATGTCAGCAAATTTTACGGTTGGTGCCAGATCCGCTTCTTTGCCATGGAACGGGCAGAGGGCGAGCCCCTTCGCAAGGCCATTTTCACTCTCCAGGTTGTAAACGAAGAAAAGCAGGAAATGGAACAGTTTGAAGAACGGATCACTCAGGTTGAAAGGGAAAAAAGCTCCAGGAATAACTTCTACGCAACCATGACACAGCAGTTTATAAATCCCGCAAACACAATACTAAACTTTAACAAACGAATAAAAGATGAACCTGACAGATCGAGGATTGAAGATTATACAGAGGAAATTGACCGATCAGCAAACAATCTTATATCTCTTGCAAACGGTTTATTGGATTGCACCAAGCTTTCCGCAAACAAACTCGTCCTAAAAAACGAGGATTACTCCGTTAAAGAACTTATTTATGAATCGATAGGCTTTATCCTCCCAGATGCGGAATCAAAAAATCTAACGATAGATTTGAACATTTCAAACAATATTCCTTCGACGCTTCAGGGTGATGCCGAAAGACTTAAACAGATAATTACATATCTTCTCAAAAATGCTGTCCGATACACTTCCGAGGGATCGATCACTCTTTCCCTTTATGGCAAGTCAGTCGGCAGTCTTGAGCACCTGCTTATCTCAGTAAAAGATACCGGTTCCGGAATACGTGACTCAAAAAAGAAACAACTGATAGAACGCTTTTCACACGCTTCCAACAATACGCCCAGAGCTGTGGAACGCATCGGACTCGGTGTATACCTTATCTCCGGTCTTCTTGAACTTATGGGAGCAAACATGAATATCATAAGCGAATACGGTGAAGGAAGCGAATTTTACTTTGAAATCCTTCAAAATATCACCAACGCAGACCCCATCGGCGCCATATCAATCGAAGACATACGAAAGGATAATGCCGATAAACTTCTTTAGTAAAAAGATGAAGAGGAAAAACAGATGATTTACATACCTTACGGAATCAGTATGATAATATCATTACTGGTTATCATATACATGGCGCAAAAAAATTATAACAACATTGACATATACTACTGGTCTCTTGTTGTTATAATTCCCATTATAGAACTGGCCTACTGGCTTGATGCTCAGGCCACAACGGTCGAGGCAAGCAAAAACCTCTTTTGCTTTATATATCTGGACAGCACCTTCTTTTTGACGATCCTGATCTTCCTAATGATGAAGGCTCTGGGTTTTTCAATAAAACCCTGGATGAAGATATTGGGTTACGGTGCAGCCGCGGTTCATATGGGCATGGTTGCTCTTTGCGTACATAATGACCTGTATTACAAAACGGTAGAGGTGATCGATACCGGCATCGGTTATACCACAAAAATGACAAGCGGCCCACTTAAGGTCTTCCATAATGCGTACCTGCTTACGATGTTTGGCGTGATCATATTCATATTTATATTCGCCTTCATAAGAAAGGGAACCTTCTCAAGGCGCTCTCTTTACATGTTTTTGATAACGGTAGTTGTGGGGCTTGCGCTTCATCTGTATGAGGAAATAACCAGTGCGGATTTTTCCATGCTACCATTCCTTTACACAATAGGCTCTCTAGCCATAGCCTTTAACTATGACTATATCCATATCCATGATATTTCCTGCCTGATCTCTGAGCATCAGAAATATCACAGTTCCCGTGGATACGCGGCTATAAGTCTGAAAGCGGACTTCCTAAGCTGCAATCCAAAATGTATTGAATATCTGCCTTTTCTTAAAACGCAAAGGGTCGATGAAAAGCTCTCCCAGACAGATGCATACTCACTTAAAATATATGAACTGATAAATTCCTTTGAAAACGGCGGGGCCAATTCCTTCAAATTCCAGATCAACGACATGACCTGTGTTTGCGAGATATCACATTTTTCTATCAGAAAAGACGGAAAAACACAAGGCTATCTGCTTGATATAAGAGACTCGACCGAAGAGCAAAAGACCTACGACATAATTACATCATACAATGAAACGCTTAATGCCGAGGTTCAGGAAAAAACAGAAAGTATCAAGGATATCCAAAGAAAAATCGTCCTTGGAATGGCAAACATGATTGAAAACCGAGACAACAACACAGGAGGTCATGTTAAACGAACCAGTGATATAATCCATATTATAGTTGATGAGATTAAAAAGCAGGACATCCTCCCGATAGATGATGTTATGGCCAACGATATAGTAAGAGCTGCTCCTACCCACGACCTTGGAAAGATAACCATCGACTCAAGCATACTTCTTAAGCCCGCTGCCCTGACGGATGAAGAATATACCATTATGAAAACTCATGCGGAAAAAAGCGGTGAAATGGTTCTTATCCTGCTGGACGGAGTTGAAGAAAAACGCTTTGTGGACGTAGCTTATAACGTAGCAAGATATCATCACGAGCGCTGGGACGGACGTGGTTATCCCGAAGGTCTGGTAGGTACCATGATTCCTCTTGAGGCCAGAATAATGGCCGTAGCGGACGTATACGACGCTTTGGTAAGCAAACGTGCCTACAAAGAACCCTTAAGTTATGAAAAGGTTGCCTCCATGATGCTTGAAGGTATGGGTACACAATTCGATCCGAATTTAAAATCTGTTTTCATAGGCTGCAGAAGTGAGCTTGAAAAATATTATGAACATAGTGATGCAAGATAATAAAGCAAAAATAAAAGGAGCTGCAAATGCAGCTCCTTTATATTACAAATATCGCAAAACTATTTTAAAATTATGTCTATTACTCAGTTTCTTTATCAAGGATCTCTTCCTTGTATTTATCAAGAATTTTAGTCTGAAGTTCTTCTCGCATAGATGACTTGATCGGATGAGCAATGTCTCTGTACTCCCCATCGGAAGCCTTTCTGCTTGGCATCGCAATGAAAAGTCCCTTGTCTCCATCAATTATCTTGATGTCGTGTACTACGAACTCCTCATCGAATGTAACAGAAACGACTGCTTTCATCTTTCCCTCTGCTTCAATCTTCCTAATCCTTATATCTGTGATATTCATGTTGCTCCTCTCTTTCTCATTCGTGCCAGGATGGGGACCAATATCCAATGTCCCGTTTTCTTAATGTAAATCACAACAATCTGATATACATCAAGTTTAACACTCAATCTGAGCAATCATGGGTACCGCAATACGAGTAATTTAAACTCCGTACGGATTATTCTTTTCAGAAACTATTTTAATCTCTCCTTCACCTATGTAGTCTGTATCTGAAAGAAGTGTCTCGTTGCTTTCTATAATGCAGTTTTCAACGCGAACGTTGTCCCCAATGTATGCTCCATTAAGTATTATGGAATTCCGTATCACGCTGTTATTACCTACGAAGACCTTCTTAAAGATTACTGAATTCTCCACCTTACTGTTAATAATACAACCGCTGCCGATCAAACTGTTTTTAACGTCCGATCCTACATTGAATTTAGCCGGCGGCATATCGTGTGCCTTTGAATAAACTTTTGGACTTCTGTTGAAGAAGAAATCACGTACCTCGGGCTTAAGGAAGTCCATATTGGTACGGTAGTATGACTCTACTGTTGCGATATTTGACCAATAGCTCTCCAACATATATCCATAAATTTTCTTCATTCCCTTGTAGCGTACCAGGATATCCGTAACAAAATTATATCTGTTTTCGGAATTGCACTGTTCAAGGAGTTCGATAAGTTTCCTCCTCCGGATAATATATGTACCTGTTGATACTATATTTGAATGAGCCATCATAGGCTTCTCTTCAAAATCGGAAATAATTCCGTCCGGCTCGATCTTAACTGTACCAAATCTGCTGATGTCATCTCCTGACGGTGCCTTGGCACAAACTACAGTGATATCTGCCTGCTTAGATATATGATAATCCAAAACTGGATTAAAGTCCATCTTATATACACAATCTCCACTGGAAATTACAACATATGGCTCATGACGCTTCTTAAGGAAATCAATATTCTGCCACATAGCATCTGCAGTACCGCGGTACCACCAGCTGTTATCTGCTGTAACTGTGGGTGTAAAGAGGAAAAGTCCTCCCTGCTTACGACCAAAATTCCACCATTTTGCCGAATTAAGATGCTCATTAAGTGAACGCGCATTATACTGCGAAAGCACCGCAACTGTCTGAATGCGGGAATTGGTCATATTACTCAGAGTAAAATCAATGCTTCTGTAACTGCATCCAACCGGCATTGCCGATATCGCTCTTTTGTCTGACAGATTTTTCATACGGCTTGAATTGCCGCCTGCCAGGATAATTCCTAATGCTTTCATTCGCCCTCACCTGCCTTAATAATGTAGCCTCCGCTTTCCAGTTGTGCTCCCGGGTAATCCTCATCGGTCGTCACACCGCGGATGGCGGTATTCTTACCTATAGTAACCTTTGCCGGTATCACAGAACCTTCGCCGACTACTGCCAGGTCAAAAGCATATACTTTAGAATTTAGCTTGCTCTCTGCGAACTCTCCGACACCTATCTTCGTTTCTTCACCGATCACGCAGTCTTCTGCGATAACCGACTTCTCGATATAAGCTCCCTTACAGATCCTGGTGTTCTTCATAATGATGGAGTCCTTAACCACAGCTCCTTCTTCTACGATAACACCTGCGCCAAGCACGGATCCGGTAACTTCTCCGTCAATCATGTCACCCGCACCGATAATGGCACGACTTACATTTGCATTGGAGCCGATATACTGAGGCTCGATCTTGTCCTGCTTGGTGTAAATCTTCCAGAATTCCTCATAAAGATTAAACTCAGGGATCAGATCGATAAGTTCCATATTAGCTTCCCAGTATGAACCGAGTGTTCCAACATCCTTCCAATAACCATTGAACTCGTATGCAAATATCCTCTTACCATCCTTATGGCAATAAGGGATAATATGCTTACCAAAGTCACAGTTGCTCTGATCCTTTAACGCTATGAGAGCTTCTTTAAGAACAGACCATGTGAAAATGTAGATACCCATGGATGCAAGATTGCTCCTTGGATGCTCAGGCTTCTCTTCGAATTCTGAAATCCTGTGATTTTCATCAGTGATCACGATGCCGAAACGGCTGGCTTCTTCCATCGGAACAGGAAGTACTGCCAACGTAACGTCAGACTGATTCTGCTTATGAAAATCAAGCATTGCCTCATAGTCCATCTTGTAGATATGATCACCTGAGAGAATAAGTACATATTCAGGATCATATCCTTCCATGTAATTCAGGTTCTGGTATATTGCATTTGCTGTACCTGTATACCACTCTGAATTATCACTCTTCTCATATGGCGGTAATACTGAAACTCCACCGTTGTTTCTGTCAAGATCCCACGGCGTACCAATACCGATATGAGAATTCAGTGCCAAGGGCTGATACTGTGTTAAAACACCTACTGTATCGATGCCCGAATTGATACAATTGCTAAGAGGAAAATCGATAATTCGATACTTTCCACCGAAAGCAACTGCAGGTTTTGCTACATCCGATGTCAAAACGCCTAAACGGCTGCCCTGTCCACCGGCCAAAAGCATAGCAATCATTTCTTTACTGCCCATCCCGGTCACCTCACTCCTGTAAAATATTCTATAACTATATAGTAATGTCAGTATATCATAATCCGTAATTTATTTGCAACACAATTAACAAATATTATTTATATTTATTTCATTTTTTGTTCATTATTTCGCAAACAAAACGGTTTCTATTGAATGATGGAAATAAATTAATTATAATAAGGAAAAAATTATTTTGCGGAGGCATATTAATGTTTAAAATTGACTATAAAACTCCCGTCTGTGTACATTTTATCGGTATAGGCGGAATAAGTATGAGCGGTCTCGCCGAAGTCCTTTTGGGACAGAATTTTAAAGTAAGCGGATCTGACAGAGAGGACAGTCCCCTTTGCAGACATCTTACAGAATTGGGAGCGAAGATTTCTTTTCCGCAAAGTGCGGACAACATTACGGATGATATTGACGTTGTCGTTTATACAGCCGCGATCGCTGATGATAACCCCGAATTAAAAAAAGCAAGAGAAAAAAATCTTCCCCTTCTGACCAGGGCAGAACTTCTCGGACAGATAATGGATCACTATTCAAGATCCATTTCGGTAGCAGGGACACATGGCAAGACTACCACATCCTCTATGCTCGGACAGATACTTCTTTGTTCACCGGAAGATCCCACTCTCTCAATAGGCGGTATCTTCCCTGCTATAGGAAGCAACATACATGTCGGAAGCAGTGATATCTTCCTTACCGAAGCCTGTGAATATAAAAACAGCTATCACAGCTTCAGAGGTAAATACAGCATCATACTTAATATAGAAGCAGATCATCTTGATTTCTTTAAGGATCTCGATGATATTAGAAAAAGCTTTGCCAGATTCGCAAAAAACACTTATTCAGAGGGTATGCTTGTTATAAGCGGAGATATCCCCAATCTAAGTGAGATAACCGGAGGACTTGACTGCCGTATAGTAACCTTTGGTGAAAGTCCGAACTTTGACTATTATCCCAAAGACATTACCTTTGACAAAAACGGATGTGCCTCTTTTATACCGGTTGCCTTCGGAGAAGAATTACCTGCGATCACACTGTCTGTTCCCGGAAAACACAACGTGACAAATTCACTGGCAGCAATTGCGGTTGCCCGGGATATGGGAATTGATTTTGACGTTATATCAATGGGACTTTCCCGTTTCGGCGGAACCAAACGACGTTTTGAACACAAAGGAGAATTTAAAGGTGCTACCGTGATCGATGATTATGCACATCACCCCACTGAGATCTCCGCATCACTTGCCGCCGCAAGAAACCTGCCTCACAAGAGACTGGTTGTTGTATTCCAGCCGCATACCTATACACGTACCAAAGCACTACTGGGTGATTTTGCAAAAGCACTTTCGGTATGTGATATCGTTATCCTTGCTAAGATATATGCTGCAAGAGAACCTGATATCTTTGGAATTTCCTCGGCAGATCTTTGTGAGGAGATAAAAAAGCTCGGCACGGAAGCCTATTATTTTGAGACTTTTGAACAAATCGAAGATTTTCTCAAAAAAAATACTATTAACGATGATTTGTTGATAACTATGGGCGCCGGAAACGTGAACGAAGTAGGCGAAAATCTTCTTTCATAACACTTATAAACTTATCCACAACTTTTTCCCGATATTTTCCCGAAAACAGTTGTGGATTTTTCATGCCTTATTTTTCATAAAAAAGCCATGTTATCCACTTTTCCACGAAGCCGAAAAACTGCCATTTCACAGCCGCGAGACGCTTTACATCTCTTTTCTTGAAAGTTTTTCTGTGCTATAATCTCCCTTGCGAAAAAACGAAATCATGATTTTTGCAAATAATAAAAACTGTATTTCGAAATAGCTTTTCGCTTATTACTAATAATTTATGGGGAGTAGTTTATAGTATGGCGGATATTAATTTGCATATGAACAGTGTGTCTAATGCCACATATGTATCCAATAATTTTATAGATTATTATATGATCCAGGCTGATGGGGAATACGTTAAGATATATCTTTATATCCTTCGCGCACTTTCTCTTAATCCCACGGATTTTTCCATTTCATCCATGGCTGATACTCTCGGTCACACGCAACTTGATATACGTCGTGCGCTTAATTACTGGGAACAACTCGGTCTGCTTTCCGTTCGATGCGACTCAATGGGTGAGATCTGCGATATTTGCGTAAATGATCCCGGTATGGGTAATGGCGCATACAACGCAGCACCTTCAGTAAGTGTTACTGCCGGCTCTATGGCCGTATCCTTACCCGGTAATATGATGCCTGCAGGGAATGTTCCGGGGGCTATTGTCACCTTACCGGCAGACATGTCCGGAGTCAGATTTAATTACCCGGTTTCCCAGGTGTCCATGCCTTCATCCGTTCCTTCGGCTTCGGCTATTAAGGATACCGTGTCCGAGCCTCTGGCCAAGGCACCGGATTACAGCGCTTCGGATCTTGACTCTTTCGAGGATAACCATGATGTAAAGGAGATCATCTTCATTGCAGAGCGCTATCTCGGCAGGACTCTCACTGCAACCGATATGAACACACTTTTATATTGGTATGAGGGTCTCAATATGAACGTGGATCTTATTGAGCATCTTATAGCGCACTGTGTGGATCTTGGAAAGACCTCCATGAAATACATGAATAAAGTTGCGCTTTCATGGGCAGATGACAATATCTCAACTGTTGCGGATGCTACCGCACGCAGTAATTCCCATTCGGCTGAAACCAATCTCATCTTAAAATGCATGGGTATTTCAAATCGCAATCTCACTCCCGTTGAGAGTGATTATGTAAATAAATGGTTTCATGAATGGAACTTTTCACAGGACCTCGTCGCAGAGGCCTGCAATCGAACCATTATCGCGATAGGCAAGCCTCAGTTTCCCTATGCTGACGGGATTTTAAAGGGATGGCTGAATGCCGGCGTAAGTGAGACCTCTCAGCTTCACGATGCTGATATCGCAAGGCGAAAAAAGTATGAAGCAACTCCCAAAAAGAATACTTCATCCGCTAACCGGTTTCATAATTATACCGAAGAATCCTATGATATCAGCTCTATTGAAAGTCAGCTCTTAAAAAGAAAATATTAAAGTTAATTATGCATATCAGTAACGAAATTTATAATCAGGTTATAAAAGAATATGATGAAAAAAAACGCTTAAGAGACTATCTGATCCAGTCGCGGATCGATGAGCTTCGGGAAAAAGTTCCGGGCTATCTCGAAGCCGATCTGGAAGTTTCAAAAAACGCGAGTGTTTTTCTTGACAAATTCCTTTCCAGCCAACATAATGACAAGGAAAGAACAGACTATCATAATCTTATAGAAGAGGTAAAAGCCAAAAAGCTTTCTCTTATGAAAAAGGCCGGATATCCGGCTGATTTCCTGGATCCTCCGTATGAATGTGCTACTTGCCGGGATACGGGATATGTGGACGGTGAGACCTGTCACTGTTTTCGTCAAAAGCTTTTGGATCGGGTCTTCCTTCAGGAACCGCTTATAAAACAGTTGTCTATGTGTGAGCTGTCTGATTTTTCACTGGAGTATTATCCCAGGGATACTTATGACAAGACCAGCGGTATTGACTCATACAGTTCCGCACAAAAAGCTTTGGAAGATGCAGGCACCTTCATCAATGAATTTGACAAACGACACGGTAACCTCATCATCTATGGCTCCACCGGAGCAGGTAAGACCTTTCTTTCCTGTTGTATCGGTAATGCAATAAACCGTCAGGGATATACCGTTGTTTATCAAACCGCTAACCGGTTTTTTAATATCATATCCGATTTCACGTTCAGAAGAGACGGCGGCGGACATGACAAATACAAAAGCATTTTCGAAAGTGACCTTTTGATCCTCGATGATCTTGGCACGGAACTTTCGAATTCATTTACCAATTCCGCTGTTTTTGACTGTATAAATGACAGGATAATAAACGGACGCAGCACAATTATTTCGACAAATCTCTCCGCTCAGGAGATTTTTGATACATACACCGGCAGAGTTTTTTCAAGATTGTCCAATGACTACATCTGGCTTCATTTATTCGGAACAGATGTAAGGATACGCTCCAAAAAACTGCAATAATCTGCCACCATTCAAAACAGGAGGACACATAATGCCACGCAATGACGATACCTTAGCAAGCAGAAAGCCAATTGCTCCTCTGGGTCTTATTGCCCTTAAAAGCATGGAACAGACCGGGAATAAGGTTGACAAATACCTTGTTCAATGGAGAGCCAAAAGGAAATCCAGCCATTTGGACGATATCACAATGCTTTCATACAGAAGTGATTCTTACCAGATAAATGCTGCTACCCCCAGATTTGGTACGGGTGAAGCTAAGGGCATGATCAGTCAGTCCGTCAGAGGACTTGATCTGTATATCATGGTTGATGTTACAAATTACTCGCTCACATATACCGTTTGCGGTCATGAGAATCATATGTCTCCGGATGACCACTATTCGGATCTTAAGAGAATAATTGCAGCTGTCGGCGGAAAAGCCAACAGGATCACGGTTATTCTTCCCTTCCTTTACGAAGGCAGACAGCATCGCAGAAGTTCAAGAGAGTCTCTTGACTGTGCTTTGGCTCTTCAGGAGCTTGTTTCTATGGGTGTTGACAACATCATTACCTTTGATGCGCATGATCCCAGAGTTCAAAACTCCATTCCGCTTCATGGCTTTGAAACTGTCCAGCCTGCTTATCAGTTCATAAAAGGCATCTTAAACAACGTAGATGATATGAAGCTTGATAATGATCATCTGATGATCATAAGTCCCGATGAGGGCGGCACAAACCGTGCTGTATATATGGCATCCGTCCTCGGTGTAGACATGGGTATGTTCTATAAGAGAAGAGATTACAGCCGTATAGTTAACGGTCGCAATCCTATAGTCGCTCACGAGTTCCTGGGCACTTCGGTTGACGGCAAAGACGTTATTATCGTAGACGATATGATATCTTCCGGCGAGAGCATGATAGACGTGGCTATGGAGCTTAAAAAACGCAATGCCAACCGTATTTTTGCGGTATCCACTTTCGGTCTCTTTACCAACGGTCTTGACAAGTTTGATAAGGCTGTGGAAGACGGTCTCATTTATAAGGTTGTAACAACTAATCTCGTATATCAGACACCTGAGCTTCTTTCAAGGGATTATTATATAAGCTGT
>JAILKW010000257.1 GCA_024693455.1 Lachnospiraceae bacterium | reverse complement strand
GAGAGTACAACCGCACTTCCGCAGAAACTGCACTTTGTAGCTGTAGTCTCTTTGTTTGTGATTATCTTTGCACCACAGTTCTGGCAGATATATTCCTGTTCTCCTGCCTGATCCGTGTAAAAATGTTCATCAATATGCTTTTCAACCGAAGAATATTCTTTTTCGGCCTTTGCATCCTGTAATTCTTCTTTTTCACCGCAAGACGGACATGACAATGTGACAGTCTTCGGATCAAATATCATATCCTTTCCGCAGTTTTTACATTTGAATTGTAGCTGCAATGTTCTTCCTTTCTATCACTCGTCTTTATTTTCGTTGGCTTTTTTCATCTCAGCAAGTATTTCTTCCTTGAGTACATAGCATTTATCCTTAACCCTTTGGGGGGTATTGGGATCTGTCTGAAGTTTACCGACAAATCTGCCTGCCTTTGCAAAATCTTTAAAGTAAAGTGCCATATTTGCAAGAAGATATTCAAGAGTGTTTGTATTCATCCCGCAAAACGGAGGCGACTCCACTGAAATAGCCTTTTGAAATCCCTCATAAGCCTGCTTGTAAAACCCGTCCATCTCCGTTTTTAGCTCTTTTACAGCCTCAAGTTCTTCCGGAGTAGTGTGGGGCATCTGCTTTATCTGTCCACGCCTAAGCCATGCAAGTCTTAGACAGATAAGTGACTTTTCCGATAATCTTGCCCTCTTTGCCATTGCACAAACAAGGGCCAGTTTATATCTGTCACATGCTTCATCATAAGTATATGAAGGCTTGCTGTCAGCTGAAACTGATTCGAACTTCTCCCCTACAGCTTCTCTTATCCATTTGATCTGTGCCTGTGAAAGATGATCAAAAAACTTATTCATAGCAGAATAGCCGCAGGAAGGACAGGAAGTAATCTCATACTTCAAGGTATCTATCGCCTCATGGTTGGGACGAAGATCGCTGTCCGGTTCAAGGCGTTTGAGCTTAGTGGAAAGAACCACAAGGTTGGGGAATTTTCTGTTGCATACAGGACAGGTCAACTGCTTTTCAAATACAAAATCCTCCTCCGAATACTTCTTCTCGGCGCTCTCCTTTGCACGGGCTTCAACTTCTTTTTTCTTTCCGTCATCTGTAATATCAAGTTCTTCCATTACAGACAAACCAAATTTTTCAAGACCGGATAATAATCCCATTTTATCTCCTTTTTAAAGAACAAATCTATTCAAGTCTTACCTCATTATATGCCCAGCCCTAAAGCTTTGGATATCGATCTGAGGTTATATGCATACTGATCTTATTTCGGCAGTTTAAATGAACTCTTAAGAGAAACTATCCTGTTAAACACAGGTACACCTTCCTTTGAATCATGCATATCTGTTGTAAAAAATCCGTTTCTCACAAATTGATAACTCGAAAGCGGCTTTGCTTCAAGAAGGCTTGGTTCTACCTTTGCGGAGCATACCTTAAGCGAGTCGGGATTCAGATTCAAACTGCCGTCCTCATTATATACCCCCTTCTCTTCATCCACAATATTTTCATAAAGCCTGACCGTAACGTCTCCTGCGGTTTCAGCGCTTACCCAATGGATGGTTCCTTTGACCTTCCTTCCATCCGGGCTGTTTCCTCCGCGGCTTTCGGGATCATAGGTACAATGAATTCGTGTCACATTGCCATTTTCGTCTTTTTCACATGAGGTACATGTTACAAAATAGGCATTCATGAGTCGAACCTCATTGCCGGGGAACATTCTGAAGTACTTCTTTACAGGTTCCTCCATAAAATCATCTCTTTCAATAAACAGGTGCTTTGAAAACGGTACTTCCCTGGATCCGAGTGCTTCGTTCTCAAGGTTATTCGGAACCTCAAGCATCTCTGTTTTATCATCCGGATAGTTATCTATAACAAGTTCTACCGGATCAAGCACCGCCATCATTCTGGATACCCTGGTCTTAAGATCTTCTCTTATGCAATACTCAAGCATCGCATAATCCGTGGAAGAATTAGCCTTGGAAACTCCGCAAAGTTCAACAAATTTCTGGATGGACTCGGGAGTATATCCCCTTCTTTTAAGACCTGCTATGGAAACAAGTCTGGGATCATCCCATCCGTCAACTATGCCTTCTTCCACAAGCTTTTTAATATATCTTTTCCCGGTAACAACATTGGTAAGATAAAGCTTTGCAAATTCTATCTGGCGCGGAGGATTTTCAAACATTCCGCACTCTCTTACCACCCAGTCGTACAAAGGTCTGTGATCTTCAAACTCCAATGTGCAGATACTGTGTGTGATACCCTCAAAAGCATCCTCTAAAGGATGTGCAAAATCATACATGGGATAAATACACCACTTATCTCCCGTGTTATGATGTGTAAGGTGCGCAACCCTGTAAAGGATGGGATCTCTCATGTTTATATTTGGGGATTTCATGTCGATCCTTGCACGAAGAACCCTCTGTCCGTCTTCGTACTTTCCGTTTTTCATATCCTCAAATTCCGCAAGATTCTCCTCGACGCTTTTTGACGCGTTCGGATCCTCTTTCCCGGGTTCGGTAAGTGTTCCTCTGTATTCCCTTATCTGTTCCGGAGAAAGATCCGAAACGTAAGCTTTTCCTTTTTTAATTAGAACGAGAGCCACCTCATACATCCTGTCAAAATAATCGGATGCAAAATAAAGATGCTCCCCCCAGTCAGCACCGAGCCACTCAATATCCGCTTTAATGGAATCGACGAATTCCGTCTTTTCTTTTGTCGGATTCGTGTCATCAAAACGCATATGGAACTCACCGTTGTATTCCTTTGAAAGCCCATAGTTCAAAAGAATGGACTTAGCATGTCCGATATGAAGATAACCATTTGGTTCCGGAGGAAATCTTGTACATACATGATCGTAAACTCCTTCCGCCAGATCCTTATCTATCTCATTTTCTATAAAATTTCTGCTTATGATCTCTTCTGCCATAAATTCTCTCCTAATATTTATCACTGAATATGTGCATGGGTAAACAAGTGGTCATTGCAATACTCATGGCTTCCGCTGCATTTAGAGCAATAACGGAATTCAAGTTCGGGATTCGTAACATCCGTTCTTCCACAGATATCGCATTTATGTCTGGCTCCGCCGGGTCCTTTATAGGCCTGCTTTGCCGCCTGTTGTTCTCCCTGTCTGTAATTGTTGTAAAAAGCATTCTGTCTCGCTTTTTGGCGGGGATTAAATGACGGTTTTCTTGTTGTGATAAAGAAAATCCAAAAGTTAAGCAACGAAGCTATTATCATTACTCTGCTCGCCCATCCGCCAATTATAAAATCAACTGCAAGAAGAGCTATATCAAGATATGCAAGCCATTTTATCTTAAGGGGTATTATAAAATACAAAAGTATCCGCTCTTCCGGGAAAAGAGCCGCAAACACAAGAAAAATACCCATATTTATATAGTTTGTGGATGCTGCCCAGCCTATTGACACATTGGGCATTCCCAGGAACGAATATACCGCAAAAAGTATGAACGAACCTATTATCGTAAAAAGTATGCCTCCGAAAATGTATACATTGAATCTGAAGGTACCCATTATCCTCTCAAGCGCACTTCCCAGCTGCCAATAGAAAAACATCATAATAAGTGCAAAAAATACATTTACGGACGGGGGTATAAGAACCCAGGTTATTATTCTCCAAAACTGGAAATTATGAATGATAAGATAAGGCTCAAGAGTCATCAGACTTGTGATTGAATAACCCTGAAAAAGCATCTCCATTATGCTGAAAATATAACCTATGATATAGCCGCCTATGAGGTAGTTAATAAGGTTTGGAATGGCGTATTTTCCTAACTTTCTTTCGAGTTTGTCTAACATTAAATTCTCCCTTAACAAATCGGATTTTGTTGAAACGCACCATATAATTATATTTTGCCATATCCTTTTTGTCAATGAAACTAATTGTGTTTTGGATTTTTTTGATTTATAATCGTTACTTATTAAAAAGTCAAATATGGGACAATTTACCCTTGCCCCGGATCAAATACTTATAGAAGTGAGGTAACTAAATGAGCGAAGCTCTGTACAGACTTGGTATCGATATCGGATCGACTACGGTTAAGGTCGCTCTTATCGATGAAAATGAAAAGATTATTTTTTCTGATTACGAAAGGCATTTTGCCAATATCAGAGAGACACTTCTTGACCTGATAACCAAGGCCAAGGCCAAGGCGGGTAACGTTATGACCTCTCCGATGATAACCGGTTCCGGTGGGCTGACTCTTGCCAATCACCTTGGAATACCTTTTACCCAGGAGGTTATAGCCGTTTCAACGGCCCTTCAGGCTGCTGCACCCCAGACCGATGTTGCTATCGAGCTCGGAGGTGAGGATGCCAAGATAATTTATTTTGAAAACGGAAATGTAGAACAGCGAATGAACGGCATCTGCGCGGGAGGTACAGGTTCTTTTATAGACCAGATGGCCTCTCTTATTCAGACCGATGCTACGGGACTTAATACTTATGCCAAGGATTATCAGGCCATCTATCCCATAGCAGCCCGATGCGGTGTGTTTGCAAAAACAGATATCCAGCCCCTTATAAATGAAGGTGCCACAAGAGAAGATCTTTCCGCCTCTATTTTCCAGGCAGTTGTCAACCAGACTATTTCCGGACTCGCATGCGGCAAACCCATTAGAGGTCATGTGGCCTTCCTCGGCGGTCCTCTTCATTTTTTGGATCAGCTTCGAGCTTCTTTCATAAGAACTTTAAAGCTTGATGATGAGCATACCATCATTCCCGATAACTCTCATCTGTTTGCTGCTATCGGATCCGCTCTTAATTATGACGAAAAAGTAACCATGACACTTTCTTCTATAGAAGAAAAACTTTCGGGCGAACTTCATATGGAATTCGAAGTTGCCCGTATGGAACCTCTTTTTGAAAATAAAGAAGAATACGAAACTTTCTCGGAACGTCACGGCAGAAGGCATGTTCGTACCGCAGACATTTCTTCCTACCATGGGAATTGTTTCCTTGGTATAGATGCAGGCTCCACCACCACAAAGGTCGCTCTTATAGATGAAAGCGGAAATCTTTTGTATTCCTTCTATGATAATAATAACGGAAGTCCCCTGTTAACGGCCATCCGTGCAATGAAGGAAATAAAAGAAAAGCTTCCCTCAGACTCAAAAATAGTTCACTCCTGCTCTACAGGATACGGAGAAGCTTTACTTAAGTCAGCTTTTTCGTTGGATGACGGTGAAGTCGAAACAGTCGCGCATTACTATGCTGCAGCTTACTTTGATCCCAATGTTGATTGTATTCTTGACATTGGCGGTCAGGACATGAAATGTATCAAGATAAAAGATCAGACCGTAGACAGCGTTTTGCTTAACGAAGCCTGCTCCTCGGGATGCGGTTCCTTTATAGAAACCTTTGCAAAATCACTTAACTACTCTGTTGCCGACTTTGCCAAAGAGGCTCTTTTTGCGGAACATCCCATTGACCTTGGTACAAGATGTACGGTATTTATGAATTCAAAAGTTAAGCAGGCTCAAAAAGAAGGTGCTTCGGTAGCCGACATTTCATCCGGTCTTGCTTATTCGGTAATTAAAAATGCCCTGTTTAAGGTAATTAAGCTTTCCGATGCCAAGGATCTTGGTGACAACGTGGTTGTTCAGGGCGGAACCTTTTATAATGACGCAGTGCTGCGTGCTTTTGAAAAGATTTCGGGTGCAAAAGCAACAAGACCCGACATCGCAGGTATAATGGGTGCTTTCGGAGCCGCTCTTATCGCAAGAGAAAGATTCGAAGATGAACCTTCATCCTCGATGCTGCCCATTGACGATATCTTAAAGCTTACCTTTGATACCAAACTAACAAGATGTCAGGGCTGCAATAACCATTGTATGCTGACTATCAACCTTTTCTCAGACGGAAGACGCTTCATAACCGGAAACCGCTGTGAAAAAGGACTTGGACTTGAAAAGAGTACGGATAATATTCCCAATCTCTATGACTACAAATATAAAAGGCTGTTCAATTACCCCGTGCTTTCTCCCGATGAAGCAAACAGAGGCATTGTAGGTCTTCCGAGAGTCCTTAATATGTATGAGAACTACCCCTTCTGGGCTACCTTCTTTTATAAACTGGGCTTTTCGGTTCGCCTTTCTCCCCGTTCAACGAGAAAGGTTTATGAGATGGGTATAGACAGTATCCCGAGCGAGTCGGAATGTTATCCCGCCAAACTGGCCCATGGTCATATTCAATGGCTTATAGATAACGGAGTCGATTTTATATTCTATCCCTGCATACCTTATGAGAGAAATGAATTCCCCGACTCGAACAACCATTACAACTGTCCCATCGTTACTTCTTATGCCGAAAACATTAAAAATAACGTAGAGGATATTACTTCCGGAAAAGTACGGTTCTTAAATCCTTTCATGGCATTTTCATCCGAGTCGGTACTTTCCGATCAGCTGGTGTCGGTATTTAACAAAGAATTCGGAATAGATGAATCCGAGATCAGGGAAGCTTCCAAAGAAGCATGGAAAGCCCAGGGCATTTTCAGATCCGATATGGAAAAGAAAGGCGAGGAAACAATAGAGTTCCTAAAAGCAAACAATATGCGTGGTATTGTACTCTGCGGTCGTCCCTACCACATTGATCCCGAGATCAACCACGGTATTCCGGAACTGATCACTTCCTATAAAATGGCTGTACTCACCGAAGACTCGATATCTCATCTCGGCGAAGTGGAGCGTCCTCTTATAGTAATGGATCAGTGGATGTTCCACTCGCGTATGTACGCAGCGGCAAATTTTGCAAAAAAGACTGAGTTTTTGGATGTAATACAGCTCAATTCTTTCGGCTGCGGTTTGGATGCCGTAACTACGGATTGTGTTTCCGATATTCTTACAAAATCAGGCAAAATATACACCTGCCTTAAGATAGATGAAGTTAATAACCTTGGTGCTGCCCGTATACGTGTAAGAAGTCTGCTGGCTGCTATAAGGGTAAGAGACCGTCGTAAGAAAGAAAGGGATATAATTCCCGCAAATTATGACAGGGTTGTTTTCACAAAATCCATGAAGAAAACCTATACCATACTCTGCCCCCAGATGTCTCCGATACATTTTGACCTTCTTGCCCCTGCCTTTAATTCCGCGGGATATAACTTTGTTATTCCCGATATACCGGCAAGACAATGTGTCGATGTCGGCCTTAAATATGTAAACAATGATGCCTGCTATCCCTCACTTTTGGTTGTCGGACAGCTGATGAGTGCTATAAAATCAGGTGAATACGATATGGAAAAAACTGCCGTTGTCATCACTCAGACCGGCGGCGGCTGCCGTGCAAGCAACTATATCGGATTTATAAGAAGAGCACTTGAAAAAGCCGGATATCCCGATGTTCCGGTAATTTCCCTTAATCTAAACGGTTTTGAGAAAAATCCGGGATTTACATTTACTCCAAAGGTTATCCAGCATGGGCTTTATGCTCTTATTTTCGGTGATATATTTATGCGTTGCGTTCTCCACACAAGGCCCTACGAGATAAACAAGGGTGAAACCGACAAGGTTCACGAAAAATGGAAAAAACGTGTCATTGACTTCGTTTCAAGCCGCGGAATGCTTTCTCACCGTAAATATAAGAATATGTGCCGGGATATTATCAAAGACTTTGATATGATACCTGTCAAAAACGAAAAGAAGCCAAGAGTCGGAATTGTAGGTGAGATCCTTGTCAAATTCCTTCCCGCAGCCAACAATCATCTTTCAGACCTTCTCGAGGCCGAGGGTGCTGAGGCTGTAGTTCCGGATCTTACGGACTTTTTGCTGTATTGCTTCTATAATAATAACTTCAGGGAAAAATATCTTGGTGCTAGCAAGAAAACAAAAAACATTTCAAATTTTGGTATTAAATTCTTTGAATGGTTAAGAAGCGCTGCCAGAGAAGCATTCGAAAAAAGCACACACTTTACTCCTCCAGCTTATATCGGAGAGACAGCCAAACGCGCAAAGCCCATAGTTTCAATCGGAAACCAAACCGGTGAAGGATGGTTCCTTACGGGAGAAATGCTTGAACTGATAGACGCCGATGTTCCAAACATTGTCTGCATACAGCCCTTCGGTTGTCTGCCCAACCATGTTGTCGGAAAAGGCGTTATAAAAGAGATCAGAAAAGAAAATCCTACAGCCAATATAGTAGCAATCGACTATGACCCCGGAGCTTCCGAGGTCAACCAGCTCAACCGTATCAAGCTAATGCTTTCTACGGCCAAAAAAGGATTGTAATATGAAAATAGCCGTTTATCTGGGATCCTTTGAAGGACATGATCCCCTATATAAAGATACCGTCAAAAAGTTAGGTGAGTGGATAGGAAATAATGATCATACACTTGTCTACGGAGGAAGCAGCATAGGCCTCATGGGAGAAGTGGCAAGAGCCGCTCTCTCAAAGGGCGGCCGTGTCATCGGTGTAGAACCGTCTTTCTTCATAGAAGAATATGATCAGGAACCCGGAGTGGAACTTATCCCCACCGAAGATATCGCAATAAGACGAACAAAAATGATCGAGCTTTCCGATGCTTTCATTGCCTTTCCGGGAGGAATAGGTACCCTGGATGAAATATCCGAAATAATAGCTCTTATAAATCTCGACCTTTTGGACTCTCCTTGCATAATATTTAATCTTAACGGATATTACGATCATCTTAAGCTGCTGTTTGAGAAAATGACATCTGAAGGCTTTCTTCCCCAAAAATGTCTTGACAAAATATGCTTTGCCGAAAGCATAGAAGATATTGAAAATTTCTTATAAAAATAAAGAAGCATACCTCATTTACCAAAGGTATGCTTCTTTTTTGATCAAAGAATATTTTCAAGTTCAGTTATAAGCGCTTCATAATCCTTATTAAATTCAGGATATTTATCATGAATGAAATTACCGTCTTTTCTGTTGGCTGCCTGTTCCAGAGCAAGCGCCTTCTCGTATAACGACATAACTCCGACTGTCTTTGACGTACTTTTCAGTGCATGGATAAGGATCTCAAAATCTCCCCATTCTTCTTTTTTGTAAAATTCATCCAGATCATTTTTCTTCTTTTGATAAGATGAGGCATAATCCGTAAGAAGTTCTTTGTAGAAATCATCATCTCCGTAGCAATACTCCATGGCGGTATCTACATCAAATCCCAGTTTTTTCAAATTGTTAACTAAATCCTCTGACATAACACTCTTTTCATTTTCAGAATCCATTGTTTCATCACCTTCTTCCGGAATAAAATCAAATACAAGATCCGAATCCTCATTTACCTCGATTTCATTCTTTCCTTTTTTATCTTTCTTTTTGTTTGCCTCATCACCTGTTACCCATCTTGTCATATCCTTTGGAAGCCAGTCATAAAGCTTCTTTTCAAGCTGGACAACCTCTATTGGTTTGGAAAGATAATCATTAAAGCCTGCCTCAAGATATTTGTCTCTTGCACCCGAAACCGCATTGGCGGTAAGAGCTATCACAACCGAATCTTCATTTATAAGTTCCTGCTCTTTGAGTTTTGTAAGTGTTTCTATACCATCCATCTTAGGCATCATATGATCAAGAAATACGATATCGTACTTGTTCCCGGATATCATATTTATTGCCTCCATACCCGAGGATGCCATGTCCGGAATAATACCGTTTCGTTTCATAAGGCTCTTAACAACCTTACGGTTCATCTCATTATCGTCAACTACAAGCACCCTTGCACCCTCAGCAACAAGATATTCTTCTTTGCCTTTCTCTCCGCTGATCTTAAGTCTGGTATTAAAGTCGCCTATCGGTTCGTCATTTATTATCTCCTGAACAAGTTCAAACGAAAACTTAGAGCCGGATCCGTAAACACTCTCAACTTCAAGTTTACTGTTCATCATGGCAAGAAGCTTTGTTACTATCGACATGCCAAGTCCTGTACCTTCGATGTTGCGATTTCTCGTCTCTTCTATTCTTTCAAAGGACTCGAACAGTTTACCCATATCCTCTTCTTTGATACCTATACCCGTATCCTTAACAGAAACATACATAGTTATTGAACTGCCGTTTCTGCTGTTCTCGCGAATTATAAGCTTAACCGTTCCTGTTTCAGTATACTTTACTGCATTGGTAAGGAGGTTCATTATTACCTGTCTTATCCTAACGTCATCTCCGTAGAGTGCACAAGGCATATTTTTGTCCACATCCACTTCAAATTTCAAATTCTTGTTAGCCGCTCTTTGAGATATTGAATTAACAAGATCGTTGATCATGGATGACAGATCATATTTGACGGGAATAAGCTCCATTTTACCGTCTTCTATTTTTGAAAAATCAAGTATGCTGTTTATGAGCGAAAGAAGGGTTCGGCCTGCGGAGTTGATATTATTTGCATAGTCTATGATATCATCATCATCCGATTCCCTAAGTATCATCTCATTCATTCCGATAACGGCATTTATAGGGGTACGGATCTCATGAGACATCTG
>JAILKW010000228.1 GCA_024693455.1 Lachnospiraceae bacterium | reverse complement strand
CAAAACCGGCCTTCCAAAATGCTCCTCCCGCAAGCCCGTCATCTTTGATATGACACATCTTCCGGGCAAGAGACTTGGAATCTTCTATCCACAAACTGTGCAATCCTCCTGTCTCATCAGTATATTCTACATAATATTGTTCTTCTTTATCAAGCCATGTGGGCTCAAGATCATGTTTTTTGATATAATCAGGAATCTTATTCATAGCTATCGCAGTGTTTGTAAGACCTTCTTCATTAGTTACAAACTCTCTTGCATAGAAAGGAAGACCAAGTATTACACGCTCGGCCGGAACTTCTTCCGTCGTACCTTCGACAGCCATCTTAACATAGGGAGCTGAAGAATTGCTTCCTGCCTCTTCCGATCCGGTATAATGCTCATCATATGCCATAACGATCACATAGTCGGCATAATCCCCCTGAACTTTCCTGTTATAATATTTGTTGGACTCTATTGGAACATAATTGTCCACAGAAAGAATTATATCATTATTCTCACATTTTAAAGAAAGCTCTCTGATAAACTGTATATATCCATCCTTTGCATTTCGTGGAACCAATTCAAAATCTATATTGATACCGTCCAAATTGTATGAAATAGCTTTCCCCACTATATTGCTTACAAGATTGTCTCTCGAAGAAGTGACATTAAGTACCTGTGCAGTATCTATTCCTTCTACTTCAAAATTGCTCACGAGAGCCCAGACCTGTATTCCTCTTGAATGGCATGTGTTAACGTAATCCATGGAAGCTATGTCCGAAAGAGATCCTTTATTGTCAGCTACTCTGAACCACGTAGGAGAAATAACATTTATCCCCTTTGCTTTGTTGAGTGTAGTTTCCAGACTATAGTTGCCCGCAGCCACACTGATCTGATGCCATAACATATTGACTTTTCCATCAACTAAAATGTGATCATATTCTCTTTCTTTAATTCCCGTTGAAGTTGTGCGTTCTTCTTCATCTCCAAGATATGATGTACGAACGCAGCCTATAACACCTTCTTCGCTCTGAATCTGTGTCCATTTGCCATAGGTTTCAAGAATTGAGACCTCATCTCCCTTACTTCCGTCCTTAAGTATCTTGCTCTTATTACCGCCAAGCCTTCTGATAGCCGTATCTCTTTTAAGAACTGCAACCTTTCTTGTACTTCCTTCCGTATATCCCACAATAATGTTGGGTTCTGAGTTCGCAGAAAACTCTCCTCCTGAATAAATAGTAAAAAACTCGCTTGAAACATAGGTATCATTCCGCTCTATAACTATTGGAGAGGTAAGTTCTGTAGAACTGCGACCGATTTCGTAACTGTTACTCTCAGCTGAAACCGAAATAAGATCCTTATCTGTTGTATAACGCAGGATGTGTTCTGTATTATCATATACATAGCCATCATCCACATAATCTTTTAATACATCAATTCGAAGATAGATGTTTCCGTCGATCAAAAGTCCTGCTGCCGTATCGGACCCTTCGGTCTCCACCTGAGCCCCGTCTATTACAACTATCTCTTCTTCTCCGGAAACGCCGTAATACTTCGACAGATCTATATGCTCACCGGTGGGCGCATATTTGTAAACGAAAAGAGCCACTCCCAAAATTATTATTACAAGCAACGCCACCACAGCTACCGTAAGTATCTTTTTGTCTTTTGCGGTAAGCCTTTTTTTATTTTGCATCTGATCCTCCCTGTTATGAAGCTGTGCTCCATATTCAAGTCTTGTCCCGTAAAAGTTCCGGTAACAGTTCCACTATACCATATCTTACTTACTAATACCAATAGAAAAAACGCGGATGCCGAGCACCCGCGTCTGTTTTCAATAAGGATTTTCATTTTTCTTGATATGTTGTTTTTCTTATGTAACATTCCCTTTTCTTATTTGTTGTAGACTATCCGAATTAAATTACAAATGTTAATTTAGTTACGTTCATTAATAAGATTGGTAATGCAACAATTTTCTTACATAATATCCTCCTATCTCAGACACCATATAATGTCTTTAAAAAGTCAATTTGGGATCGCTGCAGTAAAAAAGGATCCGGAATAAACGGTATCTCCTCCACACTCCTTTTAAATTCTTTTTCAAAGAAAGACTTTTCGTACGCAAGCAGGCCAAAGCTCAGGCAGCGCCCTAATGCCAGCCCATTAATGCTAAGTTTACGGAAAAGAAGCTTATAATCCCCGATATGCCAGGGTTTAAGGCTTCCCAATAAAAACCATGCTGCGTCCGCCGGAAGAATAACATCTGCTATTTCCTCCAAAGAAAGTGAGATAATGATATCCTCATAATCTTCCGTAAGCAACTTTTGAACCTCCGGGTGTGGGAATTCAGGGAAAATATCAACTCCGAAGTTCTTATACCCGACCGCATTTCCCTTTATTACAGTTGTTTCTCCAAGAATCTCCGTAAGACGGCTTTTTGGTGAAATTTCAAGCAGAACTGTTTTTCTCAAAAATACATTCGCGGACAATTCGGCAAGAGAAAGACAAAGATGCCTTACTCCCGCCCCCGGATGGGCTCCGACAAAAATATATATCCTTCTTTTTTTGAGATACGAAATCCTTTTACGAAACAAATTCCCACTCCCGTATTAACTTTTTAAACAATTTTCTTTTTTCCTTTGTAATGTAAAAAGGGTCATTATCAAGCGGAAAACCGTATACTTTCTTGCCTGTTTCTTTGGCAAGCCAAAGACCTTGTCCCATAGACACCGGATTTACAAGCAAAAAACAACTTTGCATTTTCGCTATTTTGGCATCTATCTCTCCGGTATTCCAAAGTCTTGAACCCATGATATAGACAACAAGATCTGCTTCATATATACCGGACTCTTCGGTTCCGCAGTCCAAAATGCGCACTCCGTCAGGAGGTATATGCCCTTTTCGGTCTGCGAAATATCGAAGCATTCCTCTAAAGGCTCCGTGGTATATTAATCCATCCTCTTCCCTGTACTCTCTTCCGTAGGCAAGAATATGCTCACAGACTGCTTCCCCCGAAACATTCAGATAATATGCATGCATTCCTGCCTTATTAAGATAAGATGTAAGGGAAATCGCTATGTGCGTACATCCGACCCCTTTTTGGCTGCCTAAAACCGCAACCGTGTTAAGACGATGTTTTCCGATCCGTATCGCGTCTTCTTCCTTTTTTAAGTTTAATTCCCAACTGCTTTTCCACTCTCTGACACTCGACGGACGTTCTCCCGGGTCCGACTTTATTGCATGAAAAACCGCTGCTTCTATGCTTGCCGGTATTTTTTCCCCGCAATGACCAAACATTTCCTTTGCAATGAGACCAAGAGCATAAATATCTCTTCTCTCATCCGATTTTCCCGTAAATGCTTCGGGTGCCATATAACTAACAGTGCCTGCAATATGGTGATTTTGACCTGAACCGGTCAGAAACTCAGATATACCGTAGTCGATCAGCATGATCTGATCTCCTCTTATGATGATGTGTTCCGGCTTAAGATCCTGATACAGGATAGAAACCGGAGGTTCATGAAGATAAGAAAGAATATCACAAAGCTGAATGATATAGGTTATGATCTGTGTCTTAGAAAGAAATGGGTAATGCAGAAAATATTCCTCTAAAGAAAGACCCCGTACGAACTCCTCGATAAGACAGATGCTCTCGTCATCTTCTGCGTAATCATATAGTATGGGAATCCCGGGATGCTTAAGTCCTTTTAGGATCTCTGCTTCTGCGCCTATACTGCCTGTATCATCAAGTGGCTTTGCGATCAGCTTCATAATGCGCTCATCACCCAAATGTGTGTGTTTTATAATAAATATCTTCGTGGTGTCTGATTCGAAGACAGTATCCGAATAAATATAACTATCGGAAAAAAACGGTAACTCTATAGGCTCATCTCTCCTTTCCAAAGACGGCCGGATCTATCGTCTTATCCGGCGCAAGAACTTATCTTGTCGCCCGATAAACTATATTTATCACTATTCAGATCCGATTGCAACAGTTTCGGATCATTGTTAATAATTCTTCATTTTTCTTAATTAATTTCATAATTTTTAACAGAATATTCACATATGGAAAATATAATGATATCAGTGAATATCACCCAAGTTTTCCTTTACCTTATACGGTATTTCATTTATAATTAAATTAGGAAAACGGATTTCAGAGCGGTTATATTTCCCTTTTTTAAGGCTAATTTCACCCGCTTGAGTTATTCTTCCGGGGATTATAAATTTATCCCTAATCACTAAATGTAAGGAGGTGAGCATATGAAGATAGAAAAACTCAATGAAAATCAGATTCGTTGTACTCTTACAAAAGAAGACCTTGAAAGCAGACATTTGAATCTTTCCGAACTTGCATACGGAACAGAAAAAGCAAAATCTCTCTTCCGCGAGATGATGCGCTTCGCGTCATACAAGTTTGGCTTTGACGCTGAAGACATTCCTCTTATGATCGAAGCGGTACCTGTATCTTCAGATGCCATTGTCCTTATTGTAACCAAGGTTCCTTTCCCGGACGAACTGGATGCCAGATTTTCCGAGTTCACCGATTATGATGAGGACGAAGAAGACGACGATGAATATTATGACGAGGAGATTAGCTCTACAGTTCCGATCCCTGACAATCTTGGAAGTGCCAACGACATCCTCGAGCTGTTCTCTGATGAAGAAAACGCCAAAGAAGATGAAGCTTTCCGTAATGCAGTTGAAAACGGAATGCCTGCTCCTTCCAAAAAGACAGCTGAAATTGCTGAGATCAGCAGACTTTTCGAATTTACATCTTTAGATGACGTTATGAACGCCGCAAAAGTTATCGGGTCCTATTATCACGGACGTAACGACCTTTATATCAACGACGATAACAATTTTTATCTCATCGCGTGCATAAGCGACCACAGTCCGGCAGAGTTCAATAAAGTATGCAATACTCTTACAGAATATGCGGCGCTTTGCCCCGTCTCCATAGGACGTTACAAGTACATCAATGAGCATTGCAGACTCATCCTTGAGGGATCTGCTCTTGCTTCACTGGATGCGGTATAAGACTTTTCAATAATTTAAGGATACCAATTAATAAGGGCTATCACCAAGGTGATAGCCCTCTACTTATCTTATGCTTCAAATAATAAGAAATCGTTTATCTCATCCACAAGTTCGTCAGCATTTACTCCGTGAACCATAGCTGCTTCGGCAATTGTCTCCATCTGTGATGCCGGACAATCAACGCAGTGCATTCCGATACCGAAAAGTATCTGTGCTATTCTTCTGTCTATCATAAGAAGTTCACCAATCATTGTATCTTTTGATACCTGAGGTACATTCTCCCTTTCTGTATTGGTCTTTATCTGTTCTTCTGACATCTTATATTCCTCCTTTAACCTCTTTTAATATATCCTCAACAACGGTATTCTGTTGCTGTTCTTTTGAAATAGTTGCCAAGCCGTCTCCCGGCTGCTCGCCATAGTCACCATAACCCGCGTGATTACCACCGTTTATAATGACCTCATATCCTTTGGAAGGCCAAAACTCTTTGCCTTTTTCATATTGCTTCCTATCCACAACATTATCTTCAGAGCCTAAAAAGGAAACAAACTTCATTGAATCATCTATCTTCTCCGAAGGATATGAACCCAACAAAAATAGCCCGTTAAACAACTGCGGTTCCTTATTTGCGCAGAACGAAACCATTGCTCCGCCAAGAGAATGACCGCATAAATACCAATTGTCATATCTATATTCTCCGGTCAGTTTGATAGCTACTTCTTTGTTGGTAAATGCATGATGCAGAGGCATACTTATCAAAAAGCAGTCAATCCCCTGCTCGGAAAGACCGAGTATCAAATGTGAATATGCCTTTTCATCTACTTTTGCACCTGCATAAAAAACAAGTGCATCTTCAGTTCCCGGTCCGTCAAAAAAATAACCTTCCGGTACATCAAAAACCTTAACGTTATCACTGCCTTTCATATCAGAAAGTGCATTTGCTTCCGCCTTGGAATAATCGCTGAAATACAGTATCCCACCAATTATGAAAAAAATGAAGCCCAGACCAAAAGTTATTATAACTCTTTTCTTTACGGACATTTTTGATCCTTCTTTGGAAAGCTTAAATATCATTATGCTAAGTATGATACCTAATCCAAACGTACCTATGATCGCTATCGTCAATGTAATAAAAAATTTCATTTATATACCTCAGCATGAAACTTTCTTTTCAAGGAAATTCCGTAGTTGTTCTATCGGAATGGGTTTGGAGTATTTATAACCCTGCAGATATCTTGCACACATATCTGTGCATCTGCTCTCATCTTCTTCTGTTTCAACTCCCTCATAAAGTACCGCATAATTCAAGTCACTGAACATATGTGCCAAATATGACACCATAGTCTCTGACTGCTTATTGGATGCACTTGCAATAACAAGCGACCTGTCAAATTTGATGATATCTATCGGAAGCTCCATCAGTCTCTCAAAATTCGAATATCCTGTACCAAAATCATCAAGATAAAACTTCATTCCGAATTCCTTAAGCTCGTTGATCTTTTCCTTAACGATCATAAAATCCTTCTCATTTTGGCTTTCGGTAAGCTCTATAGCTATCTTATTATCTTTTAGTTGACTATTCAATATAATATTTTTAACATTTTGGGTAAAATCCGTTTGTCTTAAATCTATCATGGAAAAGTTAACAGAAAGACGTTCGATATAATATCCCTCACTTATAAACTCTTTGATCTGATTGCAGCATTTTGACAGCAGGATCAGGGAAAGAGATGTAATATATCCGTATTTTTCGGCAATCGGAATAAATCTGTCGGGAAATACCATTCCCATATCCGGAAGACGAAGTCTCATCAGAGCTTCTGCCGTATCGAATTTGTTTGTGCGTGTATTAAGTACCGGCTGGCAGAAAACCAGCACCCGATCATCATCCATATCTTTATTTTTATGGATATTCTCGAGCTCGTTAACTATATATCTGTGTTCACGGTATGCTTTTATTTCGTCTCCGGTAAATAGCTTACCGCTGTTTACCGGCATACGATTTTCTATGTATTTGATAAGATTTATACAATCGTTATTGTCGGAAATACCGACACTGATAGGTCCGTATACCATCTTATAATCACAATCAGCTTTTTTAATATCCTCGGATACTTCGGAAATAAGCTTTTTTAACTTCGTTTCCAGATCATTGCATTTCTTGCTGTCTACCGTAAGTACAAAGCGTCCTTCACCGAGATCAAAAAGTGCCTTGAACCTGAAGTATTCATCACTTAATTTTCTGACTATTCTTCTTATCTTCCTTGGGTATTGAGAGCCTTCTTTTTCGATTCCAATGAGATTCAGGCTTATTATCTCAAGTTCACTCTTGTTTTTGACCGCATTATCGATACTGTCCTCAAATCCCGAATAACCCACTGATCCAAGTTCCAGATCGTAGGGATTTGAATGAGCAATATACATAATGGCAAAAAAGGGAAACAGGAATGTCGCTACCGTAAAGGACACCTGTTGATTTAATCCCTGTATAAACATGACCAAAAACGAGACCCCGGTACTGGCTGCTATTGCCAATACAACCTTATAATATATACGCCTTCTGAACCTGTGCAGTACAAATGCGATCAGGGAAATTATGAAAACGTATACGAGTATAAACATATTAAAGCCTGAGATTATTCTTTTATCTTCGGTAATATGGAACCCGATTGGTAAAAACATGGACAGTATATCATATATAACGATCAGAATATATGCTGCCGCAGCCAGTCTTTCAAACTTAATCCTTTCCCTTTCAACAAGATGAAGGGGTTCTCTTAAATAGATAACATACAGATACAGGTTACCCGTAAGTCCTACATGCGTTAAAAGTCTCATAATATACAAAAGCGTTATATTACAAGATTCGATATTTAAAAGCATTGTGTAGAATATTACGTTTGAAGCCGCCGCTATGATAAGTAATGCCAGAATATTACGTAAAGTTATAAAGCTTTCGGTCCTGTTCATGTATGAAGTTTGAAATAAAATGATAAATACCATGCAAGTTGCGATTACCAGTATATCACCTATAGGTGAATATTGAGTAAAATAAGCCGTGATGTCAGTCAATCATTTCTCCAATCCGAACTTAATATACTTTCGTCTAAGCCCATTGCTATTTTTTTATAATATTTCAAGTATACCAAATACCTCATATAAAAACTATTATATTTTGTACCTAAATTAAAACTTGTTTTTGGTAATGCTATTGTGTATCATTGAAATTGAACAGAGCACTTCGCTCGACATAATATTTATATGAAGGAGGTAATGTATTATGGCATATGTAATTAATGATTCTTGTGTTAGTTGTGGAACTTGCGCTCCTGAGTGCCCTGTAGGTGCTATTTCTCAGGGAGATTCTCAGTACAATATCGATGCAAGCGCTTGTGTTGATTGTGGTACTTGCGCAGGTGTTTGCCCTACAGGTGCTATTAACCAGGGCTAATATACAGGCATCTTATATGAATGAGACACTCCGTTTTTACGGAGTGTTATTTTTTTTCAACTCATTCATCAAAAGAGCTATTTCCATTGTAACCGCATCTGAAAATCTCCTGATATCAAGACCGGTTAATTTTTCAAGCTTATCCAATCTGTATACAAGGGTATTCCTGTGTACAAAAAGTTCTCTGGCTGTCTCTGCTATGGACAGACCTTTTTCAAAAAATACGTTGATCGTATGCCTTGTCTCACTGTCTATCTGTTCAAAATCAAAATCTCCGAGATGATCGTGAATAAATTCAGTACAAGCTTCTTTCGGCAGCGAATAAACAAGCTTTCCGAGTCCAAGTTCATGATACCCAATAACATCTGTTCCCAGATGAAAGATATTACGGATATCCATCGCCGCCTTTGCGTGCTTAAAACTGTTCTGCAAACCGTAAAAATCAGAACTTACGGTATCATAAGCTATTTTTACCGAAGTCATAAGCTCAGTTTCAAGCGTATCGTGAATATTTGTAGCTATATCGCTTAACTCTTCATCGGTAACAGACTTTTTGTGCTGCCTTAAAAGTATTAGATGTTTTGGATCTTCCTCCACCATATGATCGGAACCCGATGCATAAATAGACGAAAGAACCGAAACTGCTTCCGTATCGTAAGCTTTTTTAAACTCAATATAAATAAGAGACCAGGGTGCTTCCTCATTTATGCGGAAGCTTTTTGCCCTGCTCTTGATCTCTTTATCGTCTATTTCTTCGGTCAAAAACTCTTTTAAGAAAAAAGCTTTGTTCCGATCTCCTCTGTATCTGTGGATAAGCTTGGTAAGCTTCCGCAAAGTCTCATGCTCGTCATTGGCATTATCAGACAGAGAAAAACGGATTCCCGTTTCTTTTTGTAATTCATCCAAAAGTTCGAGGAGCTGCTCTTCATATTCCATATATATACAAACTCCTTTTCTTAATCTTTAGCTTCTTTATTTCTTGCACCGCTCAAATTAGCAAATTTAGTGTATTCCGGAAGCCATGCCAGCTGAACGGTTCCGACAGGGCCGTTACGTTGTTTGGCTATGATGATCTCGGAAATACCCTTTGCTGCCGAATCCTTGTTGTAGTAGTCATCCCTGTAAATAAACATTACAACATCCGCATCCTGCTCTATCGCTCCCGAATCACGCAGATCCGACAACATGGGACGTTTATCCTCCCTTTGCTCAACGCCCCGGTTAAGCTGAGAAAGAGCAATCACCGGAACATTAAGCTCTCTTGCGATAGCCTTAAGAGAACGCGAGATATCCGAGATCTCCTGCTGTCTGGACTCGGTTCTGCCTGAGCCTTTCATAAGCTGAAGATAATCGATCATTACAAGGGAAAGTCCGTGTTCCTGCTTATATTTACGACATTTGCTCCTAAGTTCGGATACCGATATCGATGGTGTATCATCAATTATAAGCTTTGATGCACTGATCTTGGTTGCGCCCTCAACAAGCATCTCCCAATCATTGTCCAAAAGCTTACCTGTACGTATTTTCTGGGCATCTACATGGGATTCCAGGGCCAAAAGACGGTTAACAAGCTGTTCCTTACTCATCTCGAGCGAAAAAATAGCGGTACATTTATCTTCAAAAATGCCTACATGCTGTGCAATATTCAAGGTAAATGCCGTCTTACCCATTGAAGGTCTCGCTGCTATAAGAATAAGATCGGAATCCTGAAGTCCGGCCATCATGTAATCAAGATCTATAAATCCGGTGGAAATGCCCGTTACAGGGCCTGATTGCTTTCCGGAATCCTGGATCTTATCAATTGCATTTCGGACAACCTTGTCAATGGGAACAAAATCACTTACACCCCTTTTTTGCAAAAGAGCCAGGAAATCAGCTTCGGTATAATCAAGAATCTTGTCTACATTCTCCTTTTCCTCATAGCACATCTTCTCGATATTCTCATTTGTCTTAATGATCTGTCGAAGCAAAGACTTCTCTTTTACTATGCGAACGTAATCCTCGATATTTATAGTAACCGGTACACTATCCACAAGCCCTGCAAGAAAAGACGGGTTGGCATATTCGCTTCCTCCGTCCTTCTCATTCAACTTGTTTATCAAAGTTACCTCATCTATCGGTGAGTTACTTGCGTAAAGCTCGCTTATACATACAAAGAACATGCGCATGACAGTATAATAAAAATCATCAGCCGAAAGTCCCTCAACTGCCGTCATTAGCGCATCTCTGTCGATTATCATGGATCCGATAACTGCCTGCTCCGCCTCCTGACTGCTGGGCTTTTGTTTGGTGAGCTTTATCTCATCACTCATGAAACCTCCTATTTCTCGCCGACATGAACCCTAAGTGTAGCTGTCACTTTGGGATGAAGCTTAACCTTTACCTCATGTGTTCCCACTGAACGTATGGGCTCATCCATGATGAATTTCTTCTTGTCAAGTTTCTCTCCGTACTGCTTCTCGATCGCCTCCGCGATCTCCTTTGAGGAAACAGAACCAAATGTACGTCCGCCTTCACCTGTTTTGATACTTGTTTCAACAAGCCATTCTTTCATTGTTTTTTCCATATTTACAGCAGCTTCAAGGTTCTCTTTTGCAACCTTTTCAGTATGCATATTGTCAAGTTTCAGATTATTGAGATTTACTGCCGTAGCTTCCTTGGCCTGCTTTTTCTTTATAAGAACATTTCTGGCATAACCATCGGAAACTTCTACGATATCTCCCTTCTTCCCATGAGGCTTAACATCACAAAGTAAGATTACTTTCATAAAACTATCTCTCCTTTATCTATCATAGTATCCAGGATATTGCTGATATCCCTCTCAACTTCATCAAAGTGCTTGCCTTCTATCTGAGCTCCCGCAACATTGAAATGTCCGCCGCCGCCCAGTTTTTCCATTATAAGCTGAACATTTACGGTCTCATCCGAACGGGCGCTTACATAAACCTGACCTTTATATTCGGTCATAACAAAGCTTGCTTTTATACCAACTATATTAAGAAGTTCATTTGCAGCCTGTGCGCCCACTATAGTGGGACTTTCGAGCTCATTGGCAAAATTATCCGAAAAAGCAAAGGCATTTCTGTATACTCTTGCCTGCCTTACGACCTCAGCTCTCGCCTTGTATGTGGTCATATCTTCGCGGAAAAGCTTTCTTATACGTCCGAGATCTGCTCCTACCCGTTTAAGATATGCTGCTGCCTCGAAAGTACGGACTCCCGTCTTTGTCAGGAAGTTGTTGGTATCTATAAGGATACCTGCAAAAATAACATCTGCCTCATTATTTGTAATCTCCATTCTTTCGGAGAAATACTGAAGTGTTTCAGCTATCATCTCACAGGCGCTCGATGCATATGGCTCAATGTATGAAAGCACCGGGTTGGATATACATTCGTTATTCTGTCTGTGGTGATCGAAAACAACTATACTGTTGGAACGCTCCAAAAGCTCGGGACATTCGGTATAATTGGGCCTGTTCGTATCTACTACCATAACAAGAGTTCTTGGAGTAAGGATCTCCATAGCCCTGGGACTGGTAATGAACATATCTACCGGATAACCTTCTTCCGGACTAAAAGTCTCAACTAAAGGACGAAGGGCGCTTGAAATCGTGTTCAAAACGATCTGGCACTTTTTACCCAGCTCTCTTGCGGCACAATAGACGCCAATTGCCGCTCCAAGAGCGTCTGCGTCGCTAATTTTATGCCCCATGACTATAACGTTGTCCTTTGTTTCCATAACCTCGCGAAGAGCCTGCGCCTTAACACGGGCCTTAACACGGGTATTACGCTCTACCTCTCTGCCTCTGACTCCGTAATACATTACATTGTCGGCATATTTGATAACAACCTGAGCCCCTCCTCTTCCCAAAGCAAGGTCCATAGCTGCACGTGAGAACTCGGCGCTCTGGTTATAAGTAGAACCGCCTATACCGATTCCGATAGAAAGTGTGATCTCTCTTTCATTACCGGCTTTAATTGTTCTTACATCCTCCAATATGGAAAAATTATTCTCTTCCATCTGGGCAAGATATTTCTGCTGGAAAATGACAAAGTATTTATCCTTATCGGTTTTTCTTATAATAGCATCCGCATCTTTGAAAAAACGGCTTATCTTTCTGTCAATAATGGCTGCAAGAAGAGATCTCTTAACATCCTCAACTCCTACCACCGTCTCTTCATAATTGTCTATGTAAATAAGGGCAGTAATAAGCTTCTGATCCGCAAACTTCTGACGGAGATCGTACATCTCTGTCTCATCAAAGAGCATCAAGGAGACAAGAGAATCTATGTGAACATCCAGAAGATTCCCTCTTTCTTCGAATTCACTCGAAAAATCCAATCTCTCAAGGCTTGCTTCAAGATATCTGTCGCCGAAAGGTATCTCTATATCAAAAGTATCTCCGCCGATCTCAGCCTTGGCAAGAACCTCCCTTGTTATCATGGGAAATACCGTGCTTATGGACTTTTTGTATTCCTTGTCAAGCCCGGTAACTTCCGCAAACCTGCGGTTCATCCATACAATACGGCTGCCATCATCCAAAAGTGCATAAGGCAACTGAAACTCATTTAAGAGTCTCCTTTGCACCGTTCCGTAATTGACCGCGAAATCCAGGATTTCGTTGGTGAGTTTATTTCTGTTGAAGTAATAAAATACTACTACGCAAAGCGCATAGATCAGTACGAAAATAGCAGCACTCATTCCAAGCGTCTTATCGTACACAAAGAGACCGACCGTTACTGCTATCAAAACAAGAGCCAAATAAATCGGCGCTCTCAGATAGGCCATGATCCGCCCTTTTTCAAAAGGATTCATTGTTTGATCCTCCAATCCCTTCTAAAAATACATATTGTCAGTATATCACTTTTGATATTAATATGCAAAAAAAACCCCCGCCATAAGACGGGGGTCACACGTAAGAGGATACGTATATATGAAGAAACTCTATAGTAACAAACTATAATAAGTTTTTCCTAGTTTGTGATTGTCTCCTCTGAATCCTTATCGAAGAAGTGGATCTTCTCCATATCAAGAGCAAACTTAACATCATCACCGGTCTTAGCTGTTGTACGAGGATCAACTCGTGCTGTAACCTGTGATCCTGCATAATCGAAATACAGGAATACTTCTGCACCAAGAAGCTCGTATACACGGATCTTAGCGTCGATAACACTGTCAGGTGAGTTAGCAATGAATGCCTGATCATCATGAAGGTCCTCAGGACGAATACCAAGGATAACTGTCTTTCCGTCATATCCGCCATCGATAAGAGCCTTAGCCTTAGCAGCAGGAACCTTAAGTGTTGAGTTACCAAGTGTAGCTGTAACGTCTGAACCGTTAACTGCGATCTTAGCATCGATGAAGTTCATCTGAGGTGATCCGATGAATCCTGCAACGAAGAGGTTCTTAGGCTGTGAATAAAGAACCTGAGGGCTGTCGATCTGCTGAACAACACCGTCCTTCATAACTACGATACGGGTACCAAGAGTCATAGCCTCTGTCTGGTCATGTGTAACGTAGATGATTGTAGCGCCGAGACGATCATGAAGCTTTGAAATCTCGATACGCATCTGAACACGAAGCTTTGCATCAAGGTTTGAAAGAAGCTCGTCCATAAGGAATACCTTAGGATTACGAACTATAGCACGTCCCATAGCAACACGCTGTCTCTGTCCACCTGAAAGAGCCTTGGGCTTACGATCAAGGAGCTTATCAAGGTCAAGGATCTTAGCTGCTTCTTCAACACGCTTTTTGATCTCTCCCTTGTCTACCTTACGGATCTTAAGTCCGAATGCCATGTTATCAAAAACTGTCATATGAGGATAAAGAGCGTAGTTCTGGAATACCATTGCGATATCACGATCCTTGGGCTCTACGCTGTTCATGAGCTTTCCGTCGATCTTAAGCTCACCGCTTGAAATATCCTCAAGACCGGCGATCATACGAAGTGTAGTAGACTTACCACATCCTGAAGGTCCTACGAAAATAATAAACTCTTTGTCCTGGATCTCAAGGTTGAAATTCTTTACAGCCTGGAATCCGTTGGGATAATTTTTACAAATGTCTTTAAGTGAAATACTAGCCATTTCGTCCTCCTAATATATTTAAATTTATAAACCAACTGTGATCATTATATATAAGGCCCTTTTATATGCCAATGGTATTTTGTACAAAAAACGATTTGATCTTTCGTCATATAACACAATAAGCCATTGTCATATCATACAGTCTTATGCACTTCATGCGGATGTTTTGACCAAATTGCATCAAAGAGTTCTTCGTCCGGCTCAAAAAGAAGCTTTTCTTCTTCGTTATTATGAGCAGGATTTCTGAATACAAGACAATAATAAGGAGCACCTTCTTCGTGACTGGTGCAGTCATAAGTCTTCATCTTTCGACCAACATATGCAGCAAGCGGATCTGATTTTGAAGGAGCCATTACAACAAGGTTCTCCATATCTATGGAAACAAGTTCCTTACGGCTCTGTTTTCCGTATATAACTGCAACATCCAAAACACCGTTTGTATAATCACTCTCATATTCTCTGGTGTCACGTGACTTGGTAAAATATCCAAGACCTCCGAATCCCAGGCAAAGTAGCAGAGCCGGCGGGAAAATAACCCCCAGGAAGAACATAAGCACTGCCATTATTATGCAAAAAACAAATAATACACCGCTAAGCCCCGACTTCTTTCTGTAAGTGATGTTTTCAACATGAACATCCTGCGTAAAAAACTGCATGACCAATCCTCTCTTTCCGAAATATCATAGCGGTCTGCCTTGGCAAACCGCTATTTATCATTATATAGCTACTCCCCGGAACGAGAAATCAAAAATTAATTTTCCTTTTGTATCCAAAAGATACTCCGGATGAACAAGCGCTCCCCAGGTATCATCGCCTCCGACTCCCATCTGTGCCTTTGCTACTCTTATATATGTAGAAAGCACCGGCGGAAGCTCATTGGTGTGTCCTGCATTGTCAATATCATGCGGTGAATAGGGAAGAGCCGAAAACGAAAGATCTTCTCCGCTGAAGCAAAATCCTATTCCCGAGCGATCTGTGACAGTTGCCCAGCGAACACCTTCTTTATTCCCGCATTCCTGCGGACGAAGGTACTTCGCCATATTGTCTGAGACATTGTTTTCATACACATCCAGTTTCGCATGGTTCCTGTCCATATATGTCTCATCCGGTCCGAGTCCGTACCACTTTAGCCTATCATAATCAGCATCCAAAGTAAATAGCAGGCCGAATTCCGGAAGTTCTCCTATCTCATCCGCTCCGTCCATTTCAAGATGAACATCTATACGTCCGTCTCCGTAGACTTTATATGTAAGGAGGGCATCCTTTTCCGGTTTTGTGGGCAGATGATAGGTGAAGCAAATATCAACCGAGTTCTCATGCTCTGTTATCCGGTAATCCGTTGCTTTTCTTCCATGCTCATACTTACAGGACTGATACATACTTGCGATCTTCCACTGGGCTGCTCTGAAGGGAAGCAGGTTGGCAATATCATTTTCCGTCATCGGTCTCCAGTAATTCGGCATCGGAGGTTGTTTGATAAGTTCCCTGCCTGCATATATGTAAGATACAAGACCGCCTCTTAAATTAGAGAAAAGAACCTCGAAATCATCGCCGCGGACGCCAAGATTACACCAACCGTGTATAACGGTAAGAGGACATGAAGCAGGTTCCTCTTTTTCCCTCTTTCCGAATACCTTCTGCCCGAAAGCCACCTCATGACCTTCATTTGCCCATAAGGTTGCATTCCTTAAAGTAAATGAAACCGTAAGAACGTATTCCCCGTCTCCGTCGGGAATATCTATGGGAATGGGAATCTTTTTTTCCGACAATGGATTTACAGCTATAACCCCATTGTTTTCCTCGATAATTTTCCCCTCTTTTTGAATTGTGATTTGGCAATTATATACATCACTTGACGTAAAGAGGTTTTTATTTGTGATGATCATATTATTATCATCATCAAAGTCTATCTTAAGGGTCTGATATGCGAATTTTACTTCCTGCATCTTGGGTGAAGGCGCTCTGTCCTTACCGTAACAGATACCGTTACCCGAAAATGAGAAATCATTGGGTCTGTCATCAAAATCTCCGCCATATGCCTGATACTCAACACCGTACCTGTCTTTTACGGTAAGAGACTGATCTATATAATCCCAGATAAATCCGCCCTGATAAAGCTCTTCCGTCTCCGTAAGCTCTGTATACTTATATATAGCTCCGCAGGAATTTCCCATTGCATGGGCATATTCGCAGCTGATATAAGGCTTATCGCGATGCTCCGACAAAAACTTCTTTATATCCTCAACA
>JAILKW010000223.1 GCA_024693455.1 Lachnospiraceae bacterium | reverse complement strand
AGCATAACATTGGCTGCTCTTTCTTCTACACGATGATTCTTAAGATCATTGAAAAATCCGTATAGGTTTTTTAGTCCCGTAACACTGTCTCTGCTGTTTTGAATACCGTAGTTAACTATCGCTCCGGCAAAAAAATCAGGGTTATCGTCCACATCAGTGATTATTACACCATGACAGGCAACAACCACATAAGAACCGTCTCTGCTGGATGCTCTGTATTGAAGATCGTGAGAATCCTTTTGACCTGAAAACACTTCACCGATGTCTTTATCATACATCTCCCTGTCATCCGGATGAACCAGTTCTGCCCACTGCTCACCGGCGTCAGACATATATTCACCGCTAAGATCAAAATATTCAACCGCTTCTTTTGCCCATCTTGATAAACCCGTTTTTAAATCCGTAACGTAAACGTAACTGCCCTCGGATGTTATGGAGAAAGCTCTAAAAAGCTTGTCAAGCATAGATTTTCTTTTATCTTCTATACTCATATGCTTTCCTTTCAAAAATTAGTTTCCGTGTAATGCATTCAAAAACTTCTCCATAAGATCATTAAGCTGTTCCTGTTCAGTTTTTGACAATTTACCATATGCCTTGTTCTCGGCATTTTCTACCAGAGAAAGTTTTTCATCCATTATCTTCCTGCCCTTGGCGGTAAGATAAATCTCCTGAAGACGTCCTTTGCCCGGTTTTAAAGTAACGAGTTTTTTACGAACCATACCTTCGATTCCCGAGCTTACGGTCTGCTTCGAAATCATACAGTACTCACAAACATCTTTCTGTGCGCATCCTTCCCCGTAAGCCTTGATGGTATAAAATACTGCAAACTCACTTCCGGATAGATCCAGCAAGCCTGCAAGAGCTCCGTAAAATGCACTGAATCCCTTGTTTAATCTGTAAAACTCTTCAAACCTCTCTCTGCTTCCCATAATAACCTCCTCATTTTGTTTATATGTTCTGAGCCAGTAGATCATCTATGAACTGCTGTGCGACTCTTCCTGAAAGTCCCCCATGACTCATTTCCCAGATGTTCGCTTTTTTAAGCAGTTCTTCTTCACTCAATTTAAGTTCACCGTGTCTTGCCGCAAGTTCCGTAACTATCTTTTTAAACTGATCCGGGTTCGGTCTGAAATATCCTATAGATATACCAAATCGCGATGCCAGTGAAAGCTTTTCCTGAATCGTGTCATTATGATGGATATCATCGGGATCTGCATCCCTTTTGTCAGACCAGGTCTCTCTTATAAGATGTCTTCTGTTGCTTGTAGCGTATATAAGTACATTGTCGGGTCTTACCTCAAGTCCGCCCTCTATAACGGCCTTAAGATATTTATAGTCCGTTTCAAATTCTTCAAAGGAAAGATCATCCATATATATGATGAACTTATAATTCCTGTTTTTTACTTCGGATATAACTCTCGACAGTTCTCTGAATTGATGTTTATATATTTCGATCATTCTTAATCCGCGATCATAGTATTGGTTAAGAATGGCTTTGATGCTTGTGGATTTTCCCGTACCGGCGTCTCCGTATAAAAGAACGTTGTTGGCCTTTCTGCCCGAAACAAAAGCCTCGGTGTTTGAAATAAGCTTTTGCTTCTGTGCATCATATCCCACCAGATCATCAAGAGTAACATCCATCGTGGTCGTGATAGGGATAAGGAACTCTTTATCTGTATCCTCACTTATCCTGAAAGCCTTATTCATGCCCAGCTTGCCAACACCGAAGTCCCTGTAAAACTCTGTAATCACGTCAAACATTTCCTGTGCATTGGCAGTTCCCGTAAGACGATCGCAAAGAAATCTTACCTTTTCACTGACTTCTTTGTTGTAGATCCTTTCCTTTTTAACGAGGGCATGATAATCGCAGATCACGGACATACTGTCTATACCCAGGACTTCTTCTATTTTGCCAAAATCGTATTCGAATAATTCCCTGAATATCTTAAGGTCACTTAATGCCAGCCTGTTGACAGATCCCTCTTTCGCCCCCTCTTTTTCGCAAACCAGGGTGAACGGAGTCTCTGTCATGACAAGAAGATAAGTAAGGTAGTTCTGCCAGAGATTACCATCGAAACCGTAACGGGTGGCAATATCGAGGAGACTGTGAATACAGGAATATAAGTCCGATATCAGATTCTCCTTATCATCCTCCGCCAGCCTTTCGCATATATCCGCCATCCTGTATAAAATATCTCCGTCCGGCAACTCCCGATAAATAATAAGTTCCGAAATAAGTTTTTTCATCAAAGTTTTATACCCTTAAGCAGATCTCCGAGAGAAGTGGAAGCCTCTCCCTTATCCGAGTACTCTGCTATCTCTTTTGATACCTTCTCTTCCTCTTCCTTTGCTCTCTGAGGTGCTTCCTCTTCTTCTATCGCGCGGATCGAAAGAGATACCTTTCCGTCATTTGTATTTATTATCTTGGCACGTACCTTCTGCCCTTCTTTAAGAACTTCATTTACGGAGTTGACTCTCTTGGCTGCGAGCTGGGATATATGGATAAGACCGGAAATACCGTCTCCTATATCTACAAAAGCACCGTAAGACTGAATACTCTCAACCACACCCTCTACTATCTCTCCGGGTGCAAGCATTGCGATCTTATGATCGTGCTCCTGTCTTTCCCTCTCAAGCTGAACCTCTTTTGCGGAAAGGATAACCTGCTTTTTGTTCTGATTGATATCCCTTACTATGACAGGAAGGTCTTTACCAACATATGAGGAAAGATCTTCTACAAAAGAGGTGGATACCTGTGAAGCGGGAATAAAGCCTCTGAGTCCCTCGGCAAATGCAACCAGGCCTCCCTTAACCGCTTCTCGAACCTTTACATTTATTATCTGATTATCTTCTTTTAACTTTGCAAGCTTTTCCCAGGCGAGGTCATCATCTGCCTCCTTAATGGAAAGTTCAAGGTTACCGTTGCCATCGTCAAGGGCGATAACCTTAGCGGAAAGCTTCTGACCGTATGAAAGCTGTTCGGTTGCGCGAAATCCGGGATCATTTGATAAATTCTCCGCCTTAATGATTCCCTGTGCATAATAATTAAGATCTAATGTAACCTCATCATCGCTTATCCCGATGACTGTTCCGGTCATTATATCTCCTTCATAAACCTTGCGAACAGAATTGTTGATCTCCTGCTCAAAATCTTTCATTGATTCTTCAGCCATTTTCCTCTCCTTTTTTGAAGTTTATTTGCATACACAGTTATTTTACTATGTAAAAATTAAATCCGCAAGAAAGAAAATTCCGATATCAGACTTATGTATTTTCAAAATCACAATATATTGGTATAATAAGGCCCAATAATATTGAGAGGTACGACATATGGACAAAAATAAAGTTTTAGTGGGCATGTCAGGAGGGGTAGATTCCTCCGTAAGTGCTCTGCTTTTAAAAGAAAAAGGCTATGATGTCACAGGTGTGATGATCAATTTTAAATGGAACGGACCGGGCGAGGACGTAAATGATGCCAAACGTGTAGCCGAAATGCTTGATATACCCTTTTTTGTTTACGATTTTGCCCCGGGTTTTCGTAACAATGTGATCGAGCCTTTTATAGACAGTTATCTTTGCGGTATTACACCCAATCCCTGTACTATTTGCAACCGTATGTGTAAATGGAAGGCTCTTACTTTGGCTGCAAGATCACGGGATGCTTATTATGTGGCTACCGGTCATTATGCGTTTGTCATTCAACTTCCAAACGGAAGATATACGGTAAAAAACGCTGATCAGACCGGGAAGGACCAGTCATATGTTTTATACAATCTGACACAGGAACAGTTGTCCCATACCATATTTCCCATAGGGGCATACACTAAGGATGAGATACGTGCGATAGCCGAAAAGGCCGGTCTTCCGGTTGCGCATAAACATGACAGTCAGGATATCTGCTTCATCCCCGACAATGATTATGCCGCATTTTTACGTCGTGAAGCTCCGGGACGGATCCCTCCCAAAGGAAATTTTATATCCGAAACCGGACAAGTTTTAGGAGAACACCGGGGCATACATTGTTATACCTTAGGGCAGCGCAAGGGACTTGGCATTGCACTGGGGAAACCGGTCTTTGTTTCGAGGATAGATCCCAAGACCAATGAGGTGACTTTGGGTGATGAGTCCCTCGTCTTCACAAACACCGTTACTGCCGACAACATTAATTATATGGGCGAAACCGCTTTTTTGCCGGATAAACTCTATTACGCAAAAACAAGGTATAGCCATAAGGCTACACCTTGTCATATAAGTACTATATCAGACTCACAGATAAAAGTATTTTTTGAATCTCCCGTAAGAGCTGCCACACCCGGTCAGGCAATAGTCCTCTACGACGGTGACTATGTTGCCGGAGGCGCCCGCATTATCTTATCTAACGGATCCGACTGATCAAAGTACACCGTTTATTTCGGGCATAAGCTCCTTACTGATTATCGTTAGCATCTCTTCAAGCTTATTGTAATCGTCCGGTTCAAATCTTTGCTTGCACCGATCCATGAGAAGATTAATATAGTCTTCTTTGATCAGGCAATAGTCCGTATATTTCTTTGTAGGCTTCAGGTAAAACTCTCTGCCGTCTTCTTCGGATTGGACTTTTTCGATATAACCCTTTTGAATAAGAGTCTTGATCCTGTGGGCGGCATTGGGTGATGAAAGACCAAGTACTTTGGCAAACCTCGCCACAGTTGGTTTACCCAAAGCGTTGATCACTTCCATGCTGAAAGATTCCATCGTCGTAAGAGTCTCTTCCTTATCCTCACAGTTTGAGAATATCGACATGTAAAAATGCAATCTGAGTTTTTCGTATAACTGTTTAAACGCAGTCGCAAGCATAATCTCCTCCACTATCCTAAAATAGAAAAAGTAATCTCTGCTCTTGCCACAAGTTGTCCGTCCACAAAAGCCTGTCCTTCTGCGACTCCTACCGGTCCCCTGCTTCTGAGCATCTCCGATCTGAGTTCAAGTACATCTCCGGGTACTACGGGTTTTTTAAACCTGGCATTTTTGATACCGCCGAATACGGCGATCTTACCTTTATTTTCCGGAAGTGAGAGAACCGCAACAGCTCCCGTTTGAGCAAGTGCCTCAATAATAAGTACACCCGGCATAAGAGGCTTTCCGGGAAAATGTCCCTGAAAGAAAGGCTCATCCATGCTGACACATTTTCTGCCTACAGCCCAGCTTCCCGGTTCATGATCTATAATGCGATCAACCAATGCAAAAGGATATCTGTGAGGAAGAATTTCTGCTATCTCCTCAGCAGTAAGTCCCTTTTTTTCTTCTCTTTCTTCTATCATTATCATACCCTCTTAAATATAAGGCAGGCATTATGACCGCCAAAACCAAGACTGTTGCTCAATACATAATTAAGCTCTTTTTCAATTCCTTTACCCGGAACATAATTAAGATCCATCTCCGGTTCTGTTTCCTGAAGTCCCACTGTAGGCGGTACAAATCCGTCCTCAAGTGCCTTAACCGAAAATACTGCCTCTACTCCGCCTGCTCCGCCAAGAAGATGACCTGTCATCGACTTGGTACTTGAAACCAAAAGATCTTTTGCACTGTCTCCGAAAACAGACTTGATAGCCATGGTTTCGTAAAGATCGTTAAGATGTGTTGAAGTTCCGTGAGCATTGATATAATCAATCGAAGATGCTTCTATTTCCGCATCCTTTATGGCAAGTCTCATGCAGGCTGCTCCGCCCGCTCCGTCAGGTGAAGGTGATGTAATATGATAAGCGTCACAGTTGCTGCCGTATCCTACAAGCTCAGCATATATATGAGCTCCTCTTGCTTTGGCATGCTCATACTCTTCGAGTACGATAATTCCGCTTCCTTCGCCCATTACAAATCCGTTTCTGTCCTTATCAAAAGGAATACTTGCCCTTGCGGGATCTTCCGTATCGGAAAGAGCTTTCATATTCTGGAATCCGCCGATACCGAGGGGTGAGATACAGCTCTCCGTACCACCGCAGAGCATTACATCTTCATAACCGAATCTGATACGGTTTAACGCATCACCTATAGCATTGCTGCCGCCTGCACAAGCTGTAACAGGACAGGTACACATTCCCTTAAGACCGTGATAAATGGCTACCCTTGCTGCTGCCATATTGGATATTACCATGGGTACGAAGAAAGGACTTACCTTATCGTAACCTTTTTCGTAACCTCTTCTGCTCTGAGTCTCGATACCTTCAAGTCCGCCTATCCCGCAGGAGATGATAACACCGACCCTTTCGGGATCAGCCTTGGTAAGCTGTGAATTAAATGTAAATTCCTCATCACTTTCGCAGAGACCGCTGTCATTTAATGCTTCTTCAGCTGCATAAAGAGCAAGCTTTGTAAACCTCTCCATATGACGAAGTTCTTTTTTCTCAAGTTTTGTCTCCGGTTTAAAATCTTTTACTTCCGCTGCAACCTTGATCTTGAAATCCGTGGTATCAAAAGCGCTTATAAGTCCTACTCCGGACTTGCTGTTTTTAATACTCTCCCAGCTTTCCTCAACGGAATTACCGGTAGGATTAATTGTTCCAAGACCTGTTACAACTACTCTTCTTTTTTCCACCATATCCTTTTCTCCGTTATCAATCACATTCCCATACCGCCGTCGACACCGAGAACCTGTCCGGTGATATATCCGCTTTCCTCAGCTGCGAGAAAAGCCACGGCATTTGCTATATCATCTGCGCCTCCCGCATGTCCTGCAGGAATGGAAGCACGAACCGCATCCTTAGCCTTATCGCTCATTACCTCTGTCATGTCTGTCTCTATCATTCCCGGAGCGATAACGTTTGCGGTAATATTCCTTGCTGCAAGCTCCTTCGCAAGACTTTTTGACATACCTATAAGACCCGCCTTGCTGGCTGAATAATTAACCTGTCCTGCATTTCCGTGAACTCCCACTACACTTGAGATCGAAATGATCCTTCCGTAGCGCTGTTTCATCATGGGACGGGTAACAGCTCTGCTCATTAAAAATGCACCTCTGAGATTTGTAGAAATAACCTTGTCAAAATCTTCGGTACTCATCTTCATTACAAGTCCGTCCCTTGTGATGCCTGCGTTATTTACAAGAACATCAACTCTTTTGAACTTATCAAGAGCGTCCGAAACCAGTTTCTCCACAACTTCCTCATCGGAAATATCTCCCTTTGCAAGTACATACTCACCATCACAACCGGTTTCTTTGCAAAGCTTTAAAGTTTCGTTTGCCGCCTCGTCGTTGCCTGCATAATTTATAACAACGTTATAGCCCTTTGATGCGAACTTAACGGCTATTGCGCGTCCTATACCGCGTCCGGCTCCCGTCACGACAGCCGTTCTTTTAATATCTTCCATAAATCCTCCGTAGAATTACCAATTCTCGACCAGATTGTTTATATCCTCTACTGTCTCAACATTAAAGAATACAACGTCTTCTATACCCATAGCCTTTGCAGTCTTTTTTACAAAACCGGTAAGTGCTTTTCCGGGTCCTATCTCAACGAAACGACGAACGCCTTTATCGAGCATGTACTTTAAGGTGGATGTCATCATTACGCCGTTTTTAACCTGAGCCTCAAGAAGCTCTTGTATTGTTTCGTTTTCATTTCTCTCTCTTCCGATATAATTAAACACTACCGGAATAGTCTCTTTTCCAAATTCTGTTTCTTTAAACTTTTCGCGAAGTTCATCCGCAGCCCTGTCCATGAATTTTGTGTGGAAAGGACCGCTTACATTAAGAGGCATGCATCTTTTTGCACCCTTTTCTTTTGCTATACGGGCTGCTTCGTCAACAGCTGCCTTCTCTCCTCCGATCACTATCTGTCCGGGGCAGTTATCATTGCAGATCGAAACAACTCCGCTGCCTGCTGCCTCATCAACGCACTCCTGTAATGTCTCTCTGTCCATACCTATAATGGCATTCATGGCTGCATCCACGCCTTCGGCAGATCTCGTCATAGCCTCACCCCTGAATGCAACAAGACTTATCGTCTGCTTTGCATCCCATACGCCCGCTGCGGAAAGAGCGGAATACTCTCCGAGTGAAAGACCTGCCATAATGTCGGGACGGATTCCCTTTTTGTTAAGTATTGCTGTAACGCCTGTGGCAAATGCTACCATACAGGGCTGTGTATACTTTGTTATTGAGATCTGCTCATCGGGATCTTCAAAGCATACTTTTTTAAGGTCAAAATCAAGCTCTGCGGAATCGAATACCTCTCTGAATTCTTCAAACTCATCATAGAGATCTTTGCCCATTCCTTTATGCTGGCTTCCCTGACCTGCATATAAAAAAGCGGTTTTCATAAGTCAAACTCCTTATTTATCCGTTAACAATTGATTCAAATACTTCTCTTACAGTTCTCATATGATCAACCTGTCCACAGGTCTGACCTGCCATAAGACTACCTGTAGCGGTATCTCCCTCGAATACGGCTCTTCTTAAGCTTCCGAGTGTGAACTGCTCAAGTTCTTCAACCTTTGCGCCTTCTTTTTCTTTCTTTATGTACTCACGGCTCATCTTGTTTTTCAAAATACGAACCGGAGTTCCTCCGATACGTCCCGTAACAACCGAATCTGTTCCCTTGGCTTTTATAACAGCATTCTTGTAGTTTTCATGTATCGGACATTCCTCGGTTGCAAGGAGGCAGGTCCCTACCTGAACTCCGCAGGCTCCGAGTGCCATTGCAGCTTCAAACTGTCTGTGGTCGGCAATTCCGCCGGCAGCTATTACCGGTATGCTGACAGCATCAACCGTCTGCGGAACAAGAGTCATGGTTGTCATCTCTCCGATGTGTCCACCGCTCTCGCATCCTTCCGCTATTACTGCATCAGCTCCGCTTTTTTCAAGATGTTTTGCCAGGATGGGGGCAGCAACAACGGGTATCACAATAATACCTGCTGCCTTCCAGGATTCCATATATTTACCGGGATTTCCCGCTCCGGTAGTTACTACCTTTACGCCTTCTTCTACAACGATCTTTGCAAATTCATCCGCATCGGGATGCATCAGCATGATATTGACACCGAAGGGTTTGTCTGTTTTTTCACGGCAGATATGTATCTCATCACGAAGCATTGCGGGATTCATTCCGCCCACTCCGATAAGTCCGAGTCCGCCTGCATTTGAACATGCAGCTGCAAAAGAACCGGTGGCAATGTTTGCCATTCCACCCTGAATTATGGGAAATTCAACTCCCAGGATCTCATTTAACTTTTTCATTATTTCCCTCCATACCTTATAAGCACTCCGGCCCATGTAAGACCACCGCCAAAGCCTACCAGCATAAGCTTGCTTCCATTGACGATCTTACCGCTTTCGATAAGTTCGCAGAGGGCAATGGGTATTGATGCAGCACTTGTATTACCGTATCTTTCGAGATTTTTATAAAATTTACCGGGATCTGCTTTAAGCTTTCTTACAACATGGTCTATGATCCTTGCATTGGCCTGATGGCAAACAACCTGATCAACATCATCTACGGTCATACCACTCTGCTCTGTAAGAGACCTGATACATTTCGGAATAGCATCAACCGCAAACTTAAACACTTCCTGGCCTTCCATAACGATCTTGCTGGGTATAGGACCCGCACCGTCAACCATGATCTCATAACCGCCTCTTGCGCCGAGCATATGTGCATAGATGCTTTCTTCTTCATCGACAAGCTTTATAACGGCAGCTCCGCATCCGTCTCCGAAAAGGACACAGGTGCTTCTGTCTGTCATATCCATAACTCTTGAAAGCTGCTCACAGCCTACCACGAGACCGTATTTGCCTCCGTTTCCGTTAAGAAGACCTCTTGCAACCTCAAGACTGTAAATAAATCCGCTGCAGGCTGCGTTTACATCCAAAACCGGTATGTCTTCACGAAGTCCGATATTTTTTTGTATTACGCATGCAAGATTCGGTGTTACAAATCTTGCGGAAACTGTTGCACCTATACAAACCGAAATATCTTCGGGGCTTATACCGGCATTTTCGATAGCCATTTTTGAAGCTCTTACCGCAAGCTCTTCAACCGGCTCTTCTTCCGTACACCATCTTCTTTCGATGATACCTGTTCTTGTCCTTATCCATTCATCACTGGTGTCAACCATCTTGGACAGATCATCATTTGTGACCACTTTGCTTGGGCGGCCCATTCCCATTCCAATTATTTCTATATTTTTCATAATCCTTATCCGATCATCCTATATTTCTTTTGTCTGTCATGCTTGCATCCTGAAGGTGATAATTTCATAAGTTCTTTTAAATGCCTGTAAAGTACGCCATCAAGATTATGCATAACTTCATCATAATCCCTTTGCGCGCCGCCGACCGGCTCTCCTATAACCTCATCACAAACTCCCGCGTCATAAAGATCGTCAGCAGTAAGTTTCATCAGTTTTGCAGCCTCTTTATGTCTCTCGGCGTCCTTCCATAAAATACTTGCAAATCCTTCCGGACTTAAGATGGAATAAACCGCATTCTCAAGCATGAGTATCCTGTTCGCAACTCCGATCGCAAGTGCTCCTCCGGAACTTCCCTCTCCTGTTACAACAGCTATGACCGGTACATGGAACTGACTCATTTTTGCAAGATTTTGAGCGATAGCCTCGCCCTGTCCGTGCTCTTCCGCTTCAAGTCCCGGATATGCACCCGGAGTATCTATAAATGTTATAATGGGACGTCCGAATTTCTCAGCGGCGTTCATAAGACGAAGTGCCTTTCTGTATCCTTCGGGACAAGGCATACCAAAATTGTATTTCATATTATCTTCCATGGTATGACCCTTCCTGTGTCCCAAAACAGTGACGGGTATTCCGTGAAATCTTGCGATACCTCCGTAAATACTTAAATCTTCATCATAGAGATGATCGCCTTTTTGCTCAAAGAAATCAGTAAAAAGGCCGTTAATAAAGTCGTCTATATGAGGCCTTTGCATATGACGTGCCAAAAACACCTTCTCATCGGGAGCAAGATGAACGGCACTTTCAAGTGCATATCTTCTCATTTCTTTTAATCTGTCAAGTCTGGAATTGTACTCGTCAAGAGTCTCCATTTCCTCATTTATCTCGTCAAAAGAGTCTTCTAATGTATCTGCTGCCATTGTCAGCTCGGAGGACTCTTTCATTGCCTTTCTCTCAAGTGTCTTGATCTTAGTATCAAGATCTTCTACTTCTTCCAAAATTTCTTTAATCATGTTTTCCTCCGGAAAAGATTATTTCTTATGAAGCTCTATAAGCTTTATAAGTGTTTCCCTCATATCTTTTCTCTCAACTATCTTGTCTACAAATCCGTGAGCTTCAAGATACTCACTGCGCTGGAAACCTGCAGGCAGTTTTTTATGTATCGTCTGCTCAATAACTCTCGGTCCGGCAAAACCCACAAGCGCTCCGGGCTCTGCAAGAGTAATATCTCCGAGTGATGCAAAACTTGCCGTGACACCACCTGTTGTGGGATGTGTCAGATAGCTGATATAAAGTCCGCCCGATTTATTAAACTCTTCTATTGCGGCAGAAGTCTTGGCCATCTGCATAAGACTGAAAATTCCCTCCTGCATTCTGGCTCCGCCGCTTGCCGAGAAAATAATAAGAGGAAGTTTCTTTCTTGTAGCAACCTCTATTGCACGGGTAACCTTTTCTCCAACGGTACTACTCATACTTCCCATGAAAAACCGACTGTCAAGAACCACGCAAACAACCTTATTGCCACCTATCCTGCCTACTGCGGTAACTGCTGCTTCTTCAAGTCCCGTTTTCTCCCTCTGTTTGGCTACCTTCTGCTCATACTCGGGGAATTTCATGGGATCCTTTGCTTTCATTCCTTTATTAAGTTCTTTAAATGTTCCCGGATCAAAAATAAGTGACATACGATAGATCGCACCAATGGAACTGTAATGTCCGCACTCGGGACAAACATAATAATTGTCCTTCCAAATTGTTCTGAGTGCTCGTCTGTTACATGCCTTGCATGTAATAAAATCCGGTGACTCTCCGTTTTTTAAATTGAGTCCCGACTGATCACGTTTTGCTCTTGCAGGAAAACTCACTGCGTCAATCAAAGCTGACATCCCTTTGCCTCCTGATAAATATATCCAATACATGATAACCGCACCCTTAGCGGGTGCGGTACATGGTGCTTAATTACTCTTTATGTGCTTCTACTGCGTCTAAAATGTCCTGTACTGTGTGAAGCTTCTCAACCTCTTCATCAGGGATCTTTACGCCAAACTGCTCTTCGATCTCCATGTGAAGCTCTACTATACTAAGTGAGTCAGCTCCAAGATCATCAACAAGATTTGCATCAGGTGTAACCTGATCCTCATCAACACTAAGCATCTCTACTATAAGATCTTTTAATTCATCAAAACTCATTTTATTAGTCTCCTTTAATTAAAAATTATTTACTTAAATTACATTGAGATATTATAACCGTTTTTATTATTTGTCAACCGTTATTTTTTACAATACTTAAAAACGTCTTTTTTGTGGTAAAAAAAGGGTGCATATCTTTACGATATGTCACCCGAAATTTATCCTTATTTTTATAAAAACTGACTGCGGTAAAGAGCAGCATATTTTCCACCCTTTTTAAGCAGCTGACTGTGAGTTCCGGATTCAAGAACTCTTCCGCCTTCCATATAAAGAATTATATCCGCGTTCATGATCGTTCTGAGGCGGTGTGCAACGATAAAAGTTGTCCTTCCCTTCATCATGGTTGAAAAAGCATCCTGGATCTTCATCTCGGTACGCGTATCTATTGAAGAAGTCGCTTCGTCCAAAATAAGCATCGGAGGAAGGGCTATCATAAGTCTGGCAATACAAAGAAGCTGCTTTTGTCCCTGTGAAAGTGCTCCGCCGTCTTCCTCAAGCAAAGTATCATATCCCTTCGGGAGCTTCTTAATAAAGGAATGTGCATGAGCCGCCTTAGCGGCATTTATCATTTCCTCTTCGGAAATACCGGGATTACTGATAAGAAGATTTTCCCTGATTGTTCCGGAAAAAAGCCAGGTTTCCTGAAGGACCATTCCTATCTTATCACGCAGCTCGTGCCTTTTTAACTCTTTTACATCTATCCCGTCTATCTTTATGGCGCCGCCCGTAACATCATAAAATCTCATTACAAGGTTTATCATCGTCGTTTTTCCGGCTCCCGTCGGTCCTACGATCGCGATCTTCTGTCCTGCATTAACATCAAGATCCAGATTCTCGATCAGTTTCTGATCTTTTTTATACGAGAAAAATACATCTTCAAATTTGATATTTCCTTCAAACTTACCGTCAAAAGTAAGTTCTCCGTCCGGCTCATCTTCCATATCGATCAGTTCAAAAACTCTCTCGGCGCAGGCAAAAGCTCCGGAAAGTTCCGTCAAAACTCCTGTTATATCATTGAACGGTCTTGAATACTCCCTTGTATATCCAAGAAAAGCAGAAAGTTCTCCGACGCTCATCTTACCTGTAATAACAGCATATGCACCGGCTACTATTACAGCGATATATATAAGGGAATTTACGGCTCTGCTTGAAGGATTTGTAAGGGATGAAATAAAAGTCGCCTTTAAAGAACTTCCGGTTAAAGTTTTATTTTTCTCTTCAAAATCCTCTTTTACCTTTTCCGAAATATCAAGTGAACGTACAAGCTCTCCCTGTTCTGTCATTTCTGAAATAAACTCTGTGATATCCGCTCTGTCTTTTGACTGGGTCATGAAATATTTATATGTGTTTTTTGAAATCGCCCTTGCCATGAAAATACTTACGGGAGTAAGAACTATTACGATAAGAGCTATGATGAAATTCATCCTTATCATCATTATGATAGTTCCGATTATCGTAACTACTCCCGTGAATATCGTTGAAAATCCCAGCAGCAGTCCGTCCGCTATCGTATCGGAATCTGAAATTATCCTGCTCACGTAATCACCGTGAGAATGCGAATCTATGTCCGAAATCGGAATCTTTGTAAGCTTTGAAAATGCCTGCTGCCGAAGTGTTTTCACAAGACCGTAGCAGACCTTGTTGTTAAGCAGGTTCATTCCCCACTGGCAGACCATTGCTCCACCTATAAGGATGATCATAAAACCGGCTATCTGCTTTAATGAGTCAAAGTCAACATTTCCCTTTCCTACTATGGTATCCACCGCTTTTCCGCTCCATACCGGAAGCAGCAGCGTACAAACCACATAACCCAGTGCGAGGATAACGGAAAAAATAAGGTGGATCGTAAAGGGGCGTAAAAGCTTCAATAATCTTTTCATGATGCCACCTCCTCAAACTGTGTATGATAGATCTCACTGTATACCGGGCAGCTGTGAAGCAGTTCGTCTCCCGGTCCGTATCCGACCGTTTCTCCTCCTTCAAGTACGAGGATATTGTCGGCTGCCATAACCGAGGATGCCCTTTGGGATATGATTATAAGAGCCGGCTTCCATGAAAGATTTTTAAGAGCCTCTCTTAATGCCTTCTCGGTAGCCATATCAAGAGCCGAAGCACTGTCATCAAGTATTACGACGGGTGCCTTCTTAACAAGTGCCCTTGCTATCGTTAGCCTTTGTCTTTGTCCACCGGAGAAATTACTTCCTCCTCTTTCCACCTTTGAGTTTAATCCGTCAGGCTTTTGACGCACAAAATCCGCCGCCTGCGCCGCTTCAAGAGCCTCCCATAATTCGTCATCCGTTGCATCTTCGTTTGACATGCGAAGATTATCCGCAATCGTCCCCTTAAAGAGCTGTGCATGCTGGGGAACCAATGCAACCGATCCTGCGATGGCATGATCACTGAAATCCGAAACCTCTTTTCCGAAAAGCTTCACGCTTCCGCCTGTTATGTCATAGGAATGACCTATCAGTTTTGCTATCGTGGACTTTCCGGAGCCTGTTCCTCCTATGATGCCAAGAACTCCTCCTTGCTCAAGAGTAAAGGATATATCGGAAAGTGTCTCCTCATTTCCGTCCGGATAGGTAAAGCGAAGATTCTCCGCCGCAACTGCCGGTACTTCCTTTTTATCAAGTATTTCCTTAATATCCGTAATCTCTCCTTTGGTCCTTTCGTCGGGATCTATATTCATTATTTTTTCAATCCTCTCCGAAGACGCCAGCGCCTTTGTCAGCAAAATGATAAGGTTTGCCAGCTTAAGGAGTTCCACAAGGATCTGAGACATATAGTTTAAAAGAGCAACAACTTCACCTGTTGAAAGTTCGCCAATATTAACCCTGATCCCGCCTATCCAGAGGATAACAACGGCAGAAAGATTTACGACTCCCAATGTTATAGGTCCCAAAACGGACTGGATACCTCCGGCGCAAAGTTGTTCATTGCAAAGCTGATCTGTAGCTTTCCTGAAATTTCTTCTCTGTATATGTTCATTTCCGAAGGCCCTTATTACTCTGACTCCGGTAAGATTTTCATTTACGGAAAGTGTTAATCTTTCCAGTCTTTTACCTATACTCTTATATCTTGGGAGAGTGCTTTTCATAACAAGCCATACAACAAGTATGAGAAGAGGAAGAGCAACCGCAAATACAAGCGCACCCTTTACATCCACCGTAAATGCGCAGACAGCTGCTCCGAAAACTATAAAGGGAGAACGGAGAAAAAGTCGTAAAAACATATTTACTCCGTTTTGCACCTGGTTTACATCACTGGTAAGTCTCGTAAGCAGGGAAGATGATCCCACTAAATCAAGCTTTGCATCCGAAAACTTCTGTATGTGAAAAAAGAGGTCCTTCCTTAAACTTGCAGCGGAAAAAATAGCTGCCTTTGCCGAAAAATACTGAGCCAGCAATGCCACTCCGTATCCCGCGGCCGCAAATATCACAAGGTATATCGTGGTATGCAGCACATAGGATAAGTCCTTTCCCGGGATACCAATGTCTATTATCCTTGCGACAAAAAGGGGAACCAGCAGCTCAAAAAAGGCTTCAAGCATTTTGAACATGGGAGCCAGGATCGCCTCCTTTTTATATTCGGATAAGTATTTCCATATAAACTTCATCACTTCTCCTTCTGTTTACTATTCCAAATTGAACCGGTCTATCATATAAGAAAAATGGGCCGGTAAATTCCGACCCACCTTATTAATTATTATCCGTAGTTTTTTTCTTGTTTTTATCAGCGGATTTTTTATCTTTTTTAGACTTTTTATCCTTCTTGGAATCATCAGAAGCATCATCTTTTTCGTCTTTGTCCTTATCTTCCGTTATCTCCTCGTCGGATGCCTCTTCACTGTCCCCGTCTTTTACTTCCTCTGTATCTTCTTCTTCAGCATCATCGGTCTGCTCTGTGGATTCCGTAACCTCTTCACTGTCGGTTGCGTCTTCTGCATCTTCAGATGTCTTGGCTGTAAACATGGAATCGAATTTTACAAGCTTCCACATGGATTTAACAACATCCCACTTAATGCCTTTCTTCCATTCCTTAAGTGTGTCTTCGTATATTTCGTTTTTCCTCTCTTTTTCGAGGGATTCTTTCTTCTCTTTAGTGGAGTCTTCGTCATTGGCTGCATCAAGACGAACTACATAATAACCTTCATCCGTTTCAATAACATCCGAAATCTGTCCGTCATTTAACTCCTTAGCTTCAAGGATTACCTTCTCGGGAACCGTTGAATCTTTATATTCTTCATCGGCAGCCGTAAAAGTATAAGTACGAACCGTCTGACCTGCTGACTCAGCTGCTTCTTCCATATCTGTCGCGCTTGAAATATCCTCAGCACTGTTTATAAGATCCGTAAGTTCAAGATCCTCAATCGGAACTTCTTCTCCGGTCTCTTCATCTGTCTTTGTATTTGCAAGGAATACATATGAAATCTTGGACTGGATCGACTCATCATCGGTCACTTCAACAACAGCTTCATCTTCAACTGCCTTCTGCACACGATACTTATAAGTCATGTATGTGAGCATTTCTTCAACATATTCTTTATTGGCACCGATCTGCTCGATTCCTTCAGCTTCATTGGAATTCATGAACTTGTCGGCTGCTTCGGTAATAAGTGTTTTATCTTCATCGGAAACAGTCACGCCGTATTCATCTGCATGCTGTTTGCAAAGATACTGCTCTTCCATACTTTCCATAACTGTCTCTTTTGTTGAATCCTCAAGAGTCTTATCGGAATCATCACTTACTGTGTTCTGCCAATAGCCTTTTGAAATATAGGATGCAAACATGGTCTCCATTGATGCCTGGTTGTATCTTGCTACAAAATTGGCATATCCAAGGGAAATCGTATCCTTTCCATCATTAATGTTTACCACTGTCGAAGTGGGATTCATTTTTCCGCATCCGCCTATAAGAAGTGCTCCCGCTAAGATTCCGGTTGTAAGCACCTTCTTTATTGAACTTTTCATTGTCAATCAACCTCCTATCATTAAAGCGTAAAAAACGCCTCAACTTTTTTCAAAACAAACGGAGTATATCACATTTTTCAACATTTGTGTATATTACTCTGTAGTTTTATTTAAATATTTTTTGAGTTTTTTAAGTTCCTTTTTTGCCATTGTTGTATAGAAAGAGCTGAGAGTAAAAAGCGAATAACCCTTTAATCCCGCCTTTCTTATCTTTTTAATCTGATAAACCATATTGTTCTTCTTTTTCTTCCAGCCTATATCGGAAGAAAGTGATTTATCTGCATTATAAAGAGCAAGTCCGACGCAAAGCTTAACTGATTTACAGGTGTTTAGCTTTCTGAAAAGATTTAACCTGTTGGTAAACATCTTAACATCGCCCTTGGAACCGTACTGATCGGTCCAGTATATCTGAGGCATAACATAGTCCACATAACCTTTTTTTGAAAGCCAGGTCTTAACGTCCGCTCCGGAGTTCATGTCATTTTCATAGTTGCCCTGAGGAGCTATTCCGAATACCTTACCCTTTTCATGTGTTTTTGTGTAAACAGCACTTACAAGAGCATTGACATATTTTCTTTTAAGGGCGGGAGTAACATTTAACTTTTTGGAAGTTTTCTTGTCAGACACCGTCACATATCCGTTTGTCGAATGATAAAAATAATCATCAAAGTGAATACCGTCCACATCATATTGAAGGACTTCGTCAACTGCTTTAAGCACCCTGTCCCTGCTTGACTTTTTGGAAGGATCATAGTATCTGTTTGCCTCTATCCTGTAAGGATTCATCCATGCGTGAAACTCCATATTCATTGCATGGGCTTCTTCAATAAATACTCCCATGGGATCATAGGTGTAGGCCTTGGCACTTTTCATATTTGCCTTTGATCCGGATACAAGGTATCTTGAAGCCGTAAAGTACTGGGATTTCCAGGTAGCATCATCATGAGCTCTTGCATGGAAAATAATGGCGTTGCACTTGTACTCGGAGAGTCTTTCAAGAATTCCCCTTATTGTTTCGCGGTAAACCGCCTCACTCTTATTAAATAATCCCATTGACTGGAAATCAAAAACCGAAATCCATACGGCGCGAAGCTCTCCCGATTCATTGATGACTGATTTCGAATCCGATGAGACGTCATTTACAACAACATCCTCCGGACCCATGGTATCCTCATCCTCTTCTTCCTCTTCCTCGTAGTCCTCTTCTTCGGTCTCTTCGGTTTCTTCGGATCCTTCGGTAACTGTAGTATCAGTCTGTATATCTTCTGCATACGTATTAAAATCAAATACAAAGCACGAAATGAGCATACATATTATCAGCACCGCACTAACCGTTTTTTTCATGTGATCTCCTTTCAATCCGTATTTTGGGTTGAATAAGTTCAACCGTTTAAAATTTCCTTTTACTTAAAAACGTCTGTCTATTATAATAGAATAATCTGAATAATTCAACTTCTTTATATACAGATTGGAAAGGATCTTTAAAAATGATACTTATAGCAGGTCTGGGAAATCCCACAATGGAGTACAGTCATACAAGACATAATGCGGGATTTGACGCAATAGATGAAATTGCAAAAGAAAACAATATCAAAATGAAAAAATCCGAACAGGGAGCCATAACAGGCAGCGGTTTCATAGGCTCTGAAAAGGTCCTTCTCGCCAAACCCCAAACATTTATGAATAACAGCGGACGCTCCGTAGGCGCCCTGGCTTCATACTACAAACTGGATCCGGCATCTGAGATCATCATCATCTCAGATGAGATAGCTCTTCCTCCGGGGATGATAAGGATAAGAAAAAAAGGATCCGCCGGAGGTCATAACGGACTTAAAAGCATAATATCCCATCTGGGCACCGAAAGCTTTATCCGGATAAGAGTAGGCGTGGGCGATGCAAAGGATCACGCCGAAATGGTAAGCCACGTTCTCGGACATTTTAACCGAAGTGACAAGAAGCTCATGAAAGAGGCCTATGCCAAATGCGCCGATGCGATCCGTCTCATAGTAAACGGACAGATTGATAACGCAATGAACCTTTATAACAAAAAACAACCTGACGGTGAATAAAATGGGATTTGAACTTTTTGAAAAACCGCTCCTTGATATATCCGATATCAGGGAGCTTAAAAATTCTTTACTGAAGAAAAAAAACACATATGAGCTGACAGGGGTCTGTGATGCAGCAAAGGCACAGGTAATACATACCCTTATGACCGGCTGTGACAACGCTGTCGTGGTTTGTGAAAATGAGTCCAAAGCCAGACTTTTATATGAAGAATTGTCTTTCTATAACGAGGATACGGTCTACTATCCGGCTAAGGACATCCTTTTCTACCAATCCGACATTACAGGCAACACCCTAACACAAGAAAGACTGCGCGCGCTTTGTGCCATTACGACAAAAGGCAGAGGATGTATGATCACAACCAGCGGAGCGCTTATGAACAGGATCCCCGGTCTTGAAACCATAGCGGAAAACGTTATTACCATAAAAACAGGTGAGGAATGGGATCTTAACGCCTTAAAAAAGCATCTGCTCTGCATAGGCTATTCACATGAAACCACCGTTACCGAACCCGGACAGTTTGCTTCAAGGGGCGGAATTATAGATGTTTATCCCATAACCGCCGATGAGCCGGTTCGTATCGAATTTTGGGACAGGGAGATCGATTCGATCCGCACCTTTACCGATACCACCCAAAAATCCACGGGAACCGTGGACGAGGTTTTCATATATCCCGCTACGGAACTTATTTTAAATGACGATACGGTCTCAAAAGGCTGCGAAGCCATAAAAAAAGATTATGAGAAAATATATAAAAAATACAGGGAAGAAATGAAGACCGAAGATGCCTTCAGGCTAAAGTCCGAATTCGGACGCATTCTGGAAGAGTTTGAAGATGGTTTCATTCCCAAAGAAGCTGAAAGCATGCTTTCCTACTTCTATGACGAAACCTACAGTCTGTTGGATTATCTTCCCGAAAAAGGACTGATTTTTTTGGATGAGCCCACACACCTTATCGCATCAATGCAATCTTTGGAAAAAGAATTCTCCGATAGCATGATGCACAGGATAGAACACGGATATGCCCTTCCGGGGCAGGCGCATATGCTGCTCGCATCCTCCGAAATATTTGCAAAATGCACCCTTCATCCCGGCGTAATGTTTACCTCTCTTGATACGGGAACAAAAGAGATAAAACCCACTGCGCATTACTTCCTTCGCTCATCATCTCTTACCGCTTATAACGGTAATGTGGAACTTCTTATAAAAGAACTTCATTCCTATGCAAAACGAAAAATGAGATGCGTTTTGGTAAGCACCTCCCGCACACGTTCCCAAAGACTTGCAAATGACCTTATGGATGAAGGACTTCATGCCTACTATTCCGAAAACTATGACAGTGATATTTATCCCGGAGATGTGCTGCTTACAACCGGACGTCTCAGAGCCGGCTACGAACTTCCCGACAGTGGATATGTTTTCATTTCAGAGAGTGATATTTTCGGGAAAGCCGTTCGTAAAAAGCGTCGCAAAAAATACGAAGGCGGCGAACACATACAGTCACTTTCCGATCTTATGGTCGGTGATTATGTTGTACATGAAAATTACGGGCTGGGCATATATCAGGGTCTTGAGAGAATGGAAAGAGATCATGTAATGAGAGACTATGTAAAGATCTCCTATGCAAAAGGTTCCAATCTCTATGTTCCCGCGACACAGCTTGATGCCATTTCCAAATACGGAGCCATGTCGGACAAGAAGCCAAAGCTTAATGTTTTGGGCGGTGGTGACTGGGCAAAGACAAAACAAAGAGTCAGAAAAGCTGTCGATGAGGTTGCAAAGGATCTTGTCGAACTTTATGCACAACGTGCCAATATGAGCGGATATGTCTACGGTCCTGATACTGTATGGCAGAAAGAATTCGAAGAAACCTTTCCCTATGATGAGACCGATTCCCAGCTGGCAGCTATAGAAGACGTTAAAAACGACATGATGAGCCCCAGGATAATGGACAGACTTATTTGCGGAGATGTCGGATACGGCAAGACCGAAATTGCTCTCAGGGCTGCATTTAAAGCTGTTATGGACAGCAAACAGGTCGTATTCCTTTGTCCCACCACCATACTGGCAAGACAGCATTATCAAACCTTCGCCTCAAGGATGCGTGATTACCCCGTCAATATCGGTCAGCTTTCCCGTTTCAGATCCGACAAAGAAAACAGGGAAACGGTTAAGGGTTTAAAGGACGGAACCATAGACATAGTGATCGGAACACATCGTGCTCTTTCCAAAGACGTTGAGTTCAAGGACCTCGGTCTTCTTATCATCGATGAGGAGCAGCGTTTCGGAGTCCGTCATAAAGAAAAGATAAAGCAGATGAAAAATGAAGTGGATGTTCTTTCTCTGTCCGCAACCCCTATACCAAGAACTCTTCATATGAGCATGATAGGGATTAGGGACATGAGCCTTCTCGAAGATGCACCGGTCGACCGAACACCCATACAAACCTTCGTATTTGAACAAAATGATGAAATGGTACGCGAAGCCATCGAAAGAGAAATGGACAGAGGCGGACAGGTTTACTATGTAATAAACCGTGTTCGCGTGATCGCCGATATTGCTGATCACATTCAAAAACTTGTACCTGACGCATCCGTAGCTTATGCTCACGGTAAGATGTCAAAGGATGAGCTTGAAGATATCATGTCCGATTTCATAGATAAACAGATCGATGTCCTCGTAGCTACTACAATAATAGAGATAGGAATAGATATCTCCAATGTCAACACGATAATCATCCATGACGCAAATAAACTGGGGCTTTCCCAGCTCTACCAGCTAAGAGGACGTGTCGGCAGAAGCAATCGGACGGCATACGCATTTCTTATGTATAAGCCCAATACCATGCTTCGTGAAGTAGCGGAGAAAAGACTGGCTGCCATTAAGGAATTTACGGCTCTCGGCAGCGGATTTAAGATCGCCATGAGAGACCTTTCCATAAGAGGTGCGGGTAATCTTCTGGGTGAAGCCCAGTCCGGTCACATGGAAGCTGTCGGTTATGAACTTTATGTAAAAATGCTCGGCGCTGCCATTTCACGTGAAAAGGGCGAAACACCCGTTACCAAAGATTACGATACCCTGGTGGATATAAAGATCGACGCCTATATTCCGGAAGATTATATTCCCGATATTGAAACCCGTCTTTCCATGTATAAGAGGATAGCCGCCATCTCCAATGAAGAAGAACAGACGGATATGCTGGACGAACTCATAGACAGATTCGGAGAACCCAAAAAATGTGTCCAGAACCTTCTCTTTGTCGCAAGACTGCGGGCTCTGGCACATGACGTATATATCACGGAACTAAGACAAAACGAAAACGGCGCCACCATAAAGCTTTATAACAAAGCCTTGTTTGATGTCGCCGCCATTCCCGGATTTGTTGAAAGCGAAAAGCCGTATCTGACTTTTAACGCTGATATTAACGCCCCTTCTTTCACTGTTGACCGGACTAAGAACAACCGGCTCACCGAAAGGGACTTCCCTCAATATTTGTATGATCTCGTACTTAAAATGAAAGAAATCCTTCTGCCGCCCGAACTGCCGACGGCTTAGATCCCGGATCAACTGTTTTGATCATGCATTACAAAGAAAATATTTCCTTCCTTGCCAAAACGCTTATTTGCGTCCTTAAGACCAATATTGTTAGTCTTACCGGTGGAAGGGTGATAAATGGTCACCGACATGGAGTTATAGCCCACAAGTGTGACCATTTCTTTATCTAATTGTCCGAAAGTCGGTTCTCCGAGATAAACGTAGTAAAGCACCTGATCAAGCGTTGCTCCTGTAAGATCAAGGAGATTCTTTTCTTTATCTTTTCCAAGATCGTAATAAGATATCTTCGTACTGTCAGCTGACAGTTTATAAAGAGCCTTACCGTTTCTCCATACATAATGCTGGTGGTTATCAACCACAACTCCGTTTTGATCATCAGCATTTTGGATGGCTTTTCTAAGATCCGAACCGCTGAAAACTATCCTGCTCGCTACATAAACATAGTATTTGGTCTCGGCAGAAGAAACACTTATATGAACCGAATCGGCAGCGCTGCGAAGCACAAGACTCGCTTTCTTACCCGAAGTTGAGTACGCTTCCTCCGTATCCGATCCAACCAGACTCATGATAAAGCAGGTCATTTCGCCAACTTCACTGTTTTTTTCTCTGATGACCGTGACCTTTTGATTCTGCTCTCCGTCACTTGCCATAATAGTATCCGATGTCGTACTTACAAATTTATTGCCACGTTTTTTTGCTCTGTCCAGATAGATCGAATACGAATCCGATACAGCATTCATAATGTAAGTATTGGCCTTTGAGTATTCTTTTATCAGTTCTCCGAATGATCCTGAAACCTGAACAATGCAGATCTTATACATCGGGCTTAATTTCTTTTCAATTACCTCTTTTGTAATATCCGACTCCCTGATGCATCCGTACACAAGATCATCAGACATAAACGAAATCGGTCTTATCAACTCTTTCTTTTCAGACTTAATATCCGAAACCGACTCATCACTTAAATCCATAACATGAATAATGTCTGAGGCCTGATCTTTGTCAGTCCAGGCCAGGTATCTTCCGCTTTTTGATACCGCATATTGCGAATTTGTAAGGGAATCCAATACCACACTTGCCTTATTTGCGATGGCATCTATCCTGAAAAGCGTTCCCTCAAGCATAATGTAAATATTACCCGAAGGAGATCTGTATAACAGGTCGGATATTCCCTCATTTAAAATCTGATAAGGACTCGTTGTGGAAATAAAAGCTATCTCCTTGGCCACATTACTTGAGCTGTTATAATGATAGATATCAAAACCGCATTCTCCCTCATGTGCTCCGGAATTCATATATCCGTATACAACGAAATCCATTGTTCCGCTCTCATCAATATTCAGAATACGGATACCGTGAGAAAGATAGCCCGCCCTTTCATCAAAAATGTCATCATTGTTTACAAAGGAAAATACCTTTGTCATAACCTTTCTGCTCTCATTAAACTCGAAGAGATTACCCATGTTTGAAAAAGCACAGATAGTTCCCGTCTCGTTGGACATAGGTCTGGGCTCCTCGCTTAACGGTCCGATCTCAAGCTTACCGGCGTTGAAGTAAGTATTGGTCGAGGTTATTACCTTATCCATCCTTCTTACATAATCGAGAAGATACATCCTGGTTTCTCCGTATCTGACCCTGAAATACTCTTCAACAAAATAATAGTCATTGTCCTTTTTCATATGATATGTATATGCCAAAACGCAAAATCCCGGACTGATATCTTTAATCTCAAGGATCGGATCCGAAGCAATCTTCGCATCAAAATTATTCCAACATACCTGACCTGCGGTGGAATGAATATCAACATAGGAAAGCGTATCGGCATTTACATCCTTTTTTGTCTCCATGTATTTTGATATCTCACCCTCTTTGCCCGCCCTTGCCTTATTGCTGAAGTCAAGTGCAAAGTCCACGCATTCCTGTGTATGAGCTTCCTCGGGTATGGTAACTCTGGTATAGTAATAAACCATCCTGTCCCCGCACTCGAGATTAAAGACCAGGATATACTCCTGACCGACTTCCATAAGATTTGCAAGCTCCGCAATACCCAAAAGCCTGCCCTCTTCACTGCTGAATTCTTTAACCTCGGTCTGGGCTATTTTCCTGCTGGTATCAAGCGAACGAAGCTCTACCGAAAGACTTCTTATCTTATTGTTGTATTTTGTTATATGTATGGGAAGAAGCCTGTCGCTGCCTATGGGAACAACCGCATCATGCATATAGGCCGCATCCATTTCTTTAACATATCCGTGCAGCGGTGCCAGCTCCTTTCCGTATGCCTCGAGGTTGATAATGGGAAGAGTCGGCGGATCCATCTGCATTTCCGCTTCCGACACATGAAAATTCAGCACGAAAAAGAAAAAAACAACCGATGCAAAAAACACTCCTATCAAAAGAGCTATTCTTTTTTTAACCTCTTTACTTATTCCTTTTTCTCTAAAGCTAAGATTCAAAACATCACCCTACCTTAAATAAAACTGATAATACCAGATATAAGCTATCACTATCATTCCAAGTCCCGCTGCACTTACGTTTGAAAGGATCTCGTTTAACATAAATTTACTTGCTATGAGATTTATTATGATCCATAAGGTGCAGCATACAGTCACAAGTGTACCAAGACTGCCTGCGGCTGTTGCCCTTGCTTCAAATACAGGGGCAAGATACAGACAAAAACCTGCAAGAACAATGAATATTAGATGATAGACCGTAACCTTTTTTACGTCACCGCCCTTCATGAACATGGCAGCTATAACAGAAATGATCATCACCAAAAGTAAAATGAAGCAGGTTATCCCCTCGTCATTTTCGGCGGCCTTAAAATGCACAGGCCGGAGGGCATAGATCAATCCAATTATAACAGGACCTGCTATTGCCCCTGTCCACCACAAGGAATGTTTATGATCTCTTCCGAATCCCATAAGAAACACTCCCACTATTATAAGCAGAAGGATCACTATCATCTGCCAGTCAGGAAGCTTTCTTGAAATAATGTAACCTGTTATCATCTGAACGGGAAAGATAAGATAGTAAAACGGAGCGACTCCTATCTCGGATGTGATCCTCATACTCATAAAAAAAGCGATCCACGCCACTGCTATCATGGCAGCAAATAGAAAGATCCTAAGCCATGTTTCCGGCGAATACGAAGTGATCTTTGAAAAAAATTTGCCCGGGCCGTAGACTATCAGCCTGATAACAAACAAAAATCCTGCTTCTATAGCCACCGCCATAGGTCCCGACATACCTTCGAGACCCTTTTTTATAAGTACAAAATTAAAACCGAACAATACCCAGGCAAGCAGAAAATATCCTAACCAACCTATATGTAAATCCATCATTTTTGTAACCTCTGTTTCTTGAAAGTCATTGAGAATTAGTATACTATATCAATTGTTCTAATGTAAATAATTTTTATCGGGAAGTTACATATTATGAAAAAAACAAAAGATAAAAACACCGAAAAAAGAAAGTTTAGTTTTAAAAAGATAAAAATACCCAAGCCATTTTTCTGCAGAGCCTACGATAAGATCACAAACGATCCGGGTTTTATAAAAAAAATGGAAAAGCTGAACCGGATTTCAGTATATCTGCATATACCGCTGGCTTTTTTAATATGCTTTATAATGGAATGGCTTTCAAGACATTCCTTTTCACAGGCCATCGGTTTTGTAACGGGACATCCTTTTGCATATTTTTTCAATTCATATTTTATCTTTGCCGTATTATCACTTGTATATTTAAGCAAAAGGCAAAGCTTTTGGAGAATAATAATATCCGCACTGTTTATAATTTTCGGAATAGTAAACAGTATCATACTTACCAACCGTGTAACGCCTTTCGGATTTACGGATCTTGCCATGATAGGCGATCTGCTCACAATGCAAAACACCAAATATTTCACTGCCGAACAAGCTGCCATGAGTGTTGTGGCTCTTCTTATTTTCATTATGCTTATGGCTTACCGCTTTGTTAACGGACATACTCATGAGCATACCACCAAAAAACCCGTTCGATACGGCCTTATTGCTACCGCCATTCTGACTGTACCGGTGCTTACCGTTTCTTTCCAGAATATGGGTTTGCTCGATACCTATTTTGGTAATCTGGCTCAGGGGTATCTTGATAACGGATATATTTACGGTTTTGGTACTTCCTTCCTCGGAAGAGGAATGTCCGAGCCCCTGGGCTATTCGGAGAAAACTATCAAAAACCTTGTTGAATCTACTGATATGGGCGAGTCCACAAACAAAACCTCACCAAATATCGTTGTCGTCCTTTTGGAGTCTTTCTATGATATAAACGATTCAGCATTTATAAAGCCGTCGGAAGATCCCATTCCGTACTTTCACGAGCTCGAAGCAAACTATTCAACCGGTTATCTTAAAGTTCCCGTAGTCGGAGCCGGAACATGTAATACAGAATTTGAGATGCTTACGGGAATGAGTTGTCAGTTCTTTGGTCCCGGCGAATATCCGCAAAAGACCATTCTTAAGAAAACCGACTGCGAAAGCTTCGCCGATGCTGTTAAAAAGCTGGGATACGGAACACATGTCATCCATAATAACGGCGGCAATTTTTACAGCCGCGCCAATGCATTTTCCCAGATGGGCTTTGATACCTTCACAAGCAAGGAACTCCTTGATATTACGGAATACACACCCATCGGAACCTGGGCCCTCGATGACATCCTCGTCGATGCCACAGCGGATGCCATGGATTCCACACCCGGTCCTGATTTTTGCTATACTATCACAGTCGGATCTCACGGTGATTACCCTAAAGAAAAGGTTCTTACCGATCCCAAGATCACTGTGGAGTGCGAGGGCAAAGATGAAGAAAAGACCAATCAGTGGGAATACTACTGCAACATGCTAAACAATGTTGACCGTTTTATGAAGGAATATACAGAAATGTTTGAAAAACGCGGTGAACCCACTCTTCTTATCATGTTCGGTGATCATCTTCCCACTATGGGACTTGAACCAAATGAGGTAAAAAGCAAAGATCTTTTCCTTACAAAATATGTTACCTGGAATAATTTCGGTATGAGTAAACAGGATGCTGACCTTACTTCTTACCAGCTCGTATCAGCTTACCTTGACAGACTTGGAATACACGGCGGTACCTTACTTGATTTTAATCAGTCCAACATGAAAAAACAGATTTCCCCCTATACCAGCGAATTCAGAAAGAACCTGGAACTGCTTCAGTACGACATCCTCTACGGAAAAAGATATGCCTATAACGGTGTTGATATGTATCCTGCCAGTGATCTTACCATGGGGATAAATGATGTAACCATTGATAAAGCATATATATTCAACGACCTGCTCCATCTCTACGGTGACAACTTTACCAAATGGAGTAAAGTCTACGTAAACGGGAATAAAGTCAATACCAACTATGAAAGCGGACAAGTTCTTACCATATCAGCTGACGAAGTCGATAAAGGCGATACGATCACAGTATGCCAGCTGGGTTCGAATAATACTATCTTCCGTTCATCAAACGATTACAAGCTGTAGCTTTTCATAAATCAAAAGAACAGGCGCTTGCCTGTTCTTTTATTTCTTAGCAGATCTTTTATTCTTTACAAATTCCATTTCACGTTTTCTGGAAAGAACTATTATACCGGTTCCTCCCAAAAGAAGTGCAAGACAAAAAGCAAATCTGGGATCTATGTCTCCGTCAGCTGTCTTGGGTGTGGAGTCCTTTGTGTGTCCGCCGCTGCCCGATGAACCACCTTTCGTAGATGAACCACCGCCTGAATTATTCGACTTCCCACCACCTGTATTTGTCTTATTTTTGTTATCTTTATTATTTTTATTCTTATTATCGGAATCTCCGCTGTCGTCAGATTCGTCATCGCCCTCGGTGTCTTCTTCTACATCCTCCTCCGTATCGCTTGGATCATCCGGTTCATTATCACCCTCTTCGTCATCATCCGTATCGTCAACATCCTCTCCGTTGCGAAGATCTATGAAAGGGATATTATTGTTGTTGGCGTAGTTCTCTGCTTCAGAACCGCCGTAACCGTATATCTGAGAAGGCTTCCAGCTTCCCTGAGAACTTATTGAAGAAGTAGTCTCAGGTATTGTTATACTTGATATTCCCGAGTCGTTAAATGCTCCCGACTCAATCGTGGTAACGGAATCAGGTACTGTAAGACTGTGTATATCGTAACAGCCTGCAAACGCGTTGCTTCCAATGGTATTGATAGTGCTTGGGAACGAAATCGAAGACTTCGAAGGCGGTACAAGTATCAGCCTTGAACCCGATGCATTATAAAGGCAGCCATCACTGCTGGAATAAAATCCGTTTGGACTTATGGATATTGAGTTTAGATTGGTACAATCATTAAATGCCGTACTTGAAATACTCGTAACGGATGACGGCAGGCTCATCGAACCAAGACCTGCACATCCGTAAAATGCGTAATTATCGATGCTTGTAACCGTAGATGGAATAGCAACCGATGATAATGAATAACAATTCTGAAATGTATTCTGTGGAATAGAAGTAACACTTCCCAGATCCACCGTCTGCAGATTGGAACAACCGGAAAACAGGTTGCTTCCTATCGTAGTCACCGAACTTGGTAACTTAACCCCCGTGATCGTACTGTTGTTGGCAAACACTCCGCTGTCTATCGTAGTAACCTTTGAAGGTATAGTGATATTTCCACCTGCGCCGGTATAAGATATCAGCCTGGTCTCGTCATCACTGAGAACGAAACCACCGTCTACCGTCTTATCGGCGTGTGAACTCTGGGATGAAATGACCCAAACGCTGAGCATTATAGAAAGAGTGATCAGTACCCACCCTAAAACTGTTCCTCGCTTCATCATGAATCTCCGAATTAATAATCCTAATAGCGCCGAACGCCCTCGACACCACAATATATAGTATTATATACCTAATACACGCTATATGCAAGTGCTTTGTGTATCATCCGATACGCTTTGCGACCAGAAAAAGACGTCCGTCTTCTGTGTAATTATTACAGGTCGAAAGAGTAAGAACTTCATCTCCCGGAAGCAGTGAAACACTGGATGAAAAAACGGATAATTGCGAAATATTGTTGGTAAAAGCATTCCACTCCCCTTCATTATCCGCATTGATAAAATTATAATAACGGAAGCTGTCATCATCCTGGTATTCTACCTGGGCAAGACAGACCGCCACAATCTTATATTGCTTTTTTTCATAAATTGTCGAAAAATTTACTATCTCGTGCTCATGATAATAGTCTTCATCAAGATATTTTTTAAGACCTCCGAACATAAGTCCGCTGTTCATATTATGGCCGTAAAGGATGGTGTTGGTAGAAGGATTTGCAATATCATTTCGATAATCCATAAAAATGGTTCCGTTGGAATCCTCATTTTTATCAAAATCCTTATTCAGATAATAAGCATTGTCATTGGCCCTTTTTACCACCGGATAGTTTATTTCCGTATCCGGGATCTCTATCCACCCTGCCATGTCCGGATTGCGCTCCAAAAGCACCTGATATTCGGGCAGAACAACAAGGCTGTTTGGATCTACCTTTTCTTTGGCAAAGGGATCATCATCTATCGATCTGGCCTGCTCCGAAGAAGCCACTCCTCCCGGCGCATCACCTATATGTTCCTTTGTCTGCTCACTTATCTTTGCAAGGCGCCTTGTTGTAAGATAGTTTTCGATCTCCGAAAAACCAAAGTACACAAAAAGAACAGCTGCCAGTGATACTACAGCCATACCTATATATTTTTGGAAACGCACCTTATGCTCAGCCTCTCCTACAACTGCATGATCTTCAAGAAGTCCGACTGATTTGTCCGCTACAATATCCGCCACGTGGTCAAAAAAATTCTCCCCCACAGGGCTTCTGAAAGTAATCTCTCCATCCCTTATCATGTTATACAAACGAACCGCCACCTCGGGATCCTGGATATCAAGTTCTTCTTTTATGATCTCTATCTTCCTGACATCCTCCTGGGCATCGCGGTACTCGTGGAGAGTTGAAAAGGTATATTCCCCGATCTTAAATTTTTCAGACGTGTCTATATGAAGTGTTTCTTCATCCAAAAATTCTTTTTCTGTGGTTTCTTCTTTTTCCATAGGCAATCACTATCTCCATCCCGGATATCATACTATATATTGTGGTATCTTTTCAACCCAAAAACATAATCATGATAAAAAAATAAAGGGCGGTATTCGCCGCCCTTTACTCAAACTATTTACATTTAATACTCTTGGCTGCAGAATAAGCGCTGTACGTGCGCTTTCCGTTCACCGTACGATATGCTATCAATCTGTATACATATTTTCTTCCCGAAACAAGACCCGGATTGGTATATGTAACCGTGTTGCCCGACTTAATTGTCTTAACACGCCTGTATGTACCACCCGATCTCTTGCGGTAGACCATATATCCACTTGCTCCGCTTATCTTCTTCCAGGATATCTTTATCTTGCCTGTACCGGCCTTCTTAAGCGTAATGACGGGAGTCTCCGTCTTGGTAGCTGCATTTGCCACCACAGCGTCTCCGTAGGCCGTACTTCCCCCTGCAGAAGAGGTATAAGTTTGCATTATGAAGATGTATGTGGAACCTGCTGCAAGGTTGGAGAAGGTCTTTGATGTAACATTTCTTCCAACCGAAACCTGCCTTTGCGTTCCGCCCACAGGCCTGTAGCTTATCCTGTATCCCGTGAATTCTTCCGAAGGCTTTGTCCAGGTAAGTTTTACCTTTCCGTTAGACTGTGTAGTTGCCTTGAAATTCTTAACCTGAGGCATGTAGATGTTAAAGTAAACATCTGCTACACCGGTATAATTACCCTTTCCGGTTATCCTGGCTCTTGCAGTTCCCGGTTCTACGTTATTTTGATAAGTTACCGTATAGTCCGTTCCTGCCTGAAGCAGACCGTTTCCGCTGCTTACCGCTATCGAAGGCGTATTGGCATTGCCCGAATAAGCCACATCCGCAGCTGATCCGATAGAGCAGGCATTGATGTTTTTCTGGAGGATGGTGTATGTCACGGGATCAAGAGAAACCGTCTCCTCTCCTACCTTAACATCAACATTCATCGTAACCGTTCCGGGGATAACACAGTTATTACCATCCGTAGTATTCTTGTAGGTTACATTCGTCGTAGTGGTAGCAACACTATTTCCATTGGCATCGGTAACCTTTACCTCCGGCTTAACCGAATTGCCACTGTAGGTATAAGCATTGGCAATACCGCTTACATTATACATGGTCTTGTCATTTCCGATAGCAAAGGTAACAACTCTTGTACCGGTATAAAGATTTGTATCCTTAGGTGTGAATTCCGCAGTTCCGTTCTCCTTAAAATTATCGGAGGATGTAATCTTGACCTCATAGTCAGTTCCTGCTTTAAGCGTATTACCACCTACTTCAACCACTGTATTCGTAAGTGAAGTAAGGGCTGTTCCGGTGTACATTTGCTTGGGTACGGTAAACTTGGATGTTGACGCATTAAAGTTACCCTTTATCGTAAAGGTAAGACTCTTGCTACCGTCGTAGTTACCGATACCTTTCGCTGTTACCGTTGCGGTACCTACTTTGGTATTATTTTTATAAGACAACTCGTAGTCAGTACCTTCTGTCAAATTCTTAGAGTTACCTGTTGAATCTGTCCATTTCACGGTTAGCTTTGGCTTAATAGCATCTCCCGTATATTCTGCGCCGGTTGTTGCTATTGCCGATTCTCTGAACTGGACAGACATCGACCCTGTTGTATCATCATCCAGTTTGACTTTTCTGATCTCAAAATAGTTTACAGCTGTCTGACTGTAATTTTTTAACTTTGCGGTAATTGTTGCCGTACCTATATTTATATTATTGGCATAAGTGAGCTCATAATCACTAGGCGAAATAAGCTTATTATCAACCCTGACTTCAACCTGCGGTTCTAT
>JAILKW010000200.1 GCA_024693455.1 Lachnospiraceae bacterium | reverse complement strand
TGAGGAGTTGTCATATGCAATCTATATTTAGTTATTTGAAAAGTTATGTTCCATCAGAGGGACGTGATCCCAAAGAAGATTATCTTACACAGATGTTTGCCTGGATTCTTACTAATATTGATGAGGCTGCAAGAGTCTATATAGGATTTCTTTATGAGAAGGTAGGCGAAGCCGGTAAGGATATAGAGGGCTTAAGGATTTCAGTTTCTACACAGGAGGTTCTCAAAGTATCTGATGGAGTTGGAAGGATAGACCTTCTTATAAAAGTTGGGGAGGATGATGGGTTTATATGTGAACACAAAGTTTTTAGTGACTTGAGTGAAAATCAGATACAAAAGTACATGGATAACGCCGATCAGCTGGGAAACAGGACTTATTATTCTGTATTAGTAACTTACAGTTCTTCTCAATGGATTCAGGATTCAGATGTTGCTATTACATGGAGTGATATTTATTCGCTGTTTGAAGAAAAAATAGTAAAAAGCGGGCTTTTAAATAGTAATGAAGTTGGGGCATTTATAATTAGGGAGTTTATGGCATATCTTCATGAAAATGATATGGGAGGATATACCAATATAAGACCGGACATGATGAGGTCATGGTTTGTGGCTCCAAGTCTGGAGAAAAGCCTTGAGAGGTTGTTTAAAGAACTTGTAAATGAGAACTGGGAAGATGCATGTCCTAATTTGAGCAAATCCGAATTTGGAGGGTATAAACCGTCATATAACGGGCGAAGATGGGGACGTTTAGGAATAGATTTTCATGCAAATTGGATGGGTGTTTTTGCCGGAGTTTTGCTTGATCCAAGGGATCATGGCCTGTATCCGACAGATGAAAGTAAAGGACCGGACTTTTGTATTTTCATCGATAGTGATTATGCAAAAAACGGAGAAAAACAAAAAATCTATGAAAATAATGTAAGTCTTCCCTTTATTGTAGAACGGAAAAAGTCACTCCGGGATAACTGCGGAGATTATGATTATTTCCCGGGATTAGATAGTAGCCCATGGAGGATCATTGCTTTACGCAAGCCTTTATTAGATGTTATGCGTGGGGCATATGATAGAAAAGCCCAATATGAAAAGCTTAGGCAGGAAATAATATCAGGAATCAATTTGATGATTGGGAAAGAATAGCACCATTATCATAGGTCATAGGTACTTGTGCTAATACGGTTGCTGGATTTAAATATAGTAGCGTTATGATATAATGTTTTTATATGGAAATAAGCGGATTTGAGACAAGTACTAAATATTGATGTATAGAAGCATTTTAATGGGATGAATATTGGAGGGAATGTAATGACAGAAAGTAAGGATCTGCTGCAGGTTTTATGGAGTGGTGCGGATGTGCTCCGCGGGAAGATGGATGCAAATGAATACAAGACATATCTTTTGGGACTTGTCTTTTTCAAGTATTTGTCGGATTCGTATCTTGCAAAGGTCTATGACCTTATAAATAACGAAGAGCCGGATGATCTCGAAGAGGCATTGGTGCAATACGAGGAAATCATGAAAACGGATGATGCGGAGGATCTGCTTTCTGAACTTAGAGACTCCATGCATTATACATTAGAACCGCATATGACATCTACGAGCATACTCAATGATGCGACGAACAATGCCTTTAACAGGGAAAAACTACAGGAGGCATTTAATCGTATCGAGGAATCGGATGAGCTTTTTAATGGCTTATTTGCTGATGTAGATCTCTATGCAAAGAGACTTGGTACCGGTGATCAAAAACAGAGTGCAACCATCGCTGAGGTTATAAAGGTGCTGGATGGAGCGGATCTTATACATACCAAGGGGGATGTGCTTGGAAATGCTTATGAATATCTGATAGGCCAGTTTGCCTCCGAAACAGGAAAAAAGGCAGGAGAGTTCTATACACCGCACGGCCCTGCTCAGATTTTATGCCGGATAGCAATGACCGGTCAGGAAGAAAAGAAAGGCTTGCAGGTATACGATCCCTGTATGGGTTCGGGATCTTTGATGCTAAGCTGCAAGAATTATTCAGCAGAGCCTGATTACATCAAATGCTATGGACAGGAGCTCATGCCTTCTACCTATAATCTTGCCAGGATGAATATGTTTCTGCATGGTGTTTTGCCGGAGAATCAGCATTTAAGACAGGCGGATACGCTGGATGAGGATTGGCCGACTGATGAGGAAACGGAGTTTGATGTAGTTACAATGAATCCGCCTTATTCAGCTAAGTGGTCAGCGGCTGAAGGTTTTAAGCAGGA
>JAILKW010000116.1 GCA_024693455.1 Lachnospiraceae bacterium | reverse complement strand
AATGGAGGCTTTAAAGCTTACACAGGATAAACATTATGACATAATCTTCATGGATCATATGATGCCTCAGATGGATGGAATAGAGGCCATGAAGAGGATAAAAGCCCAGGATAACGGAGCAAATAAAAAGACCCCTGTCATAATTCTTACGGCTAATGCAATGCAGGGTGCAAAAGAAGAATATATTTCTATGGGATTTCATGACTTCCTTGCAAAGCCTATTGTTCCGGAAGCTTTGGAGGAGATGATAGCAGTCACACTCCCGCCCGAACTTGTAAAGAAGGGTAGTGGAGTGATAAAGGCGGAAAAATCCGCTGATGCGGAACTGCCGATGATCGAAGGTGTGGATATGGCATATGCACTGGAACACATAGGCAGTAAAAACGGTCTGTTAAGAACCATACAGCAGTTTATCGCTGTTTCGAGGTCTGAGGAAGAAGAACTGCGTGATTATTGGAATGCAATAAAGGAAGATCCCGGTAATGACCAGGCACTGTCAGATTATCGTATAAAGGTTCATTCCATGAAAACTTCAGCGGGAATTTGCGGAGCACTTCAGGTTTACGGTGTGGCAGCATGGCTGGAGCAGGCTGCAAGAGACCACATAACAGATCAGATCATTGTAGCTACCCCGTATTTCCTTGAATTTTGGGAACAGCTAACCGATACATTAAAATCGGCATTTCCTTCGGAAACATCAAAAGATGAAGGAAAGAAGCCTATTGAAAAGGAGACGCTTGATACTATGCTTCATCAGCTTAATACCTGTATGAAGGCATATGATGTAAAAAGTGCTGATTCGATAATTGCAGAACTTGATAAATACAGCATGGAGACGGCAGTAGCCGAAAAAATACAGGAACTTAAAACCACGGTCGCTAATTTGGATGCTGAAGGATGCGAAACAATTTGTAAGGAGATATGGTAATGAAACAACATGATACGGACGTTTTGTTTTTAATAGATAAGAAACCATCCTTTGTCACGGGTGCCATTAAGGATTTTCTTGAGGCAGATTCATATGTGGTAGAAGTGGCAAATATCAACATCCGTGAACTTGAAGGTATAAAAAAATTACCCCAGCTGATCGTGTCGGATGCGGAGATACTCAGCAACAATGCAAAAGCGAGGGTATATCTTTATGATCGCTGCATTGAGCAGGGGACCCATTTTATCTTTGTCGGGGAAACGGAGCAGATGGATGTTCTTATGAATGTAACTACGCCCACACTTGTAGGAAGACAGTTCTTTCGTCCCATTAACCCCAGGGAAGTTGCCGAAGAGATAAAAGAAATGATAGAGGATGTAAACCATAAGAATATGCGAAAGCGTGTTATGGTTGTCGATGATTCGCCCACATTTTTAAGAACCGCTTCGGAATGGCTGGAGGATGAATACAATGTAAGTATATGTCCTTCCGCACTGGCGGCTATAAAGATGATAGCCATGCAGCAGCCTGATCTTATACTTCTTGATTATGAAATGCCTGTATGCAGCGGGGCTCAGTTTCTTGAAATGTTAAATAATGAGCCTACAATAGGACATGTTCCGGTGATTTTCCTGACATCACGAAGTGATGCTGCTACGGTAAATGAAGTTTATGCTCTTCATCCCGAAGGTTATCTTTTAAAGACTCAGCCGAAGGCTGCAATCTTAAAATCAATCAGGGATTTTTTTGAAAAACAAAAAATAAGCCGCTTGTAATAAAAATAAAAATTTTGTACTGACACCTCCATGCTGGTGCTTTTATTGGACACCTCGGGTGATAGGATGGTCTTAACAAAAAGCAGTTAAGCAAAGGAGGATATCAAAATGAGTTACGAGTATGAGATTTACGGAAAGAGTGCGGCAAAGAGATGGATAGCTATTTTAAGTAATGATAACGAGGACTGTGACAAGCCGGATGCATATATAAATTTTGTTGAAAAAGTAAATGCTTCCGGAGATGATATGGGATTTACGTTTAATTGGGATCCTACATTTTGCATATCGGTACTGTACCCCGAAAATGTAAGTGAGGAGCAGGCAATTTCTTTTCTCAACAGATTTGTGGGGTAGCAGTTCAGGGAGACTTGAATGAGACGAAAAAGAATAGGATTTACACTTTTATCATTTATCATTTGTTTATTCGTTTTGTCTGTGATAAGTGTATTTCCTGTTAAATACAGAATAAATGTTGAAAAAGAAAGATTAAGATATATAGCAGAGAATGAATCCAATCATATTTCGTTCACGATCACTAATGTAATGGAGAGAGTCCATACGCTTACGGTATTGGTTATTGATCATGAAGGAGATACGGCGTTTTTTTATGATGTGGCGGATGAGATCCACACTAATGTAAAAAGCTATTTGGGTGTTACATGAAAGAATGTCGCGATGGCACCGATGATGGTGATGAAGTTTGTATTTGCT
>JAILKW010000110.1 GCA_024693455.1 Lachnospiraceae bacterium | reverse complement strand
CCACAGCAGTTCTCTGCCTTCTTGTAAAGATATCTTTTACCGTTTTCGGGATTTAAAAAATAATAACTGGGCTTGCTTCCACCCATAAATGCACGGCCTACATTAACAAGCGTTACATTCTTTCCCCCGATCTCAACGTTTATCTTTGCATCTTCCCGACAATTCGGATCATCACTTGATATAACCTGTTTAAGCATTCCTTCATAACGCTTATGCTGGTATTGCTCCTCCTCATGTTCCTTTTCTTTCCCCACCATTTTACTGATCTTTTTCTCCCAGCGTTTGTTATGAAGCTTTATCTCGGCCTTCTCCTTAGCTTCCATGGCCTTTTTGCGTTCCGGACTGTTTAAAGGCATCGACAATGCATCAGCCGTTCTTATCCTGACGATCTCCTCGTACTCTTCAACATCGAGCTTTAAAAGCTGACTTTTTATCTTAACATTCTCCCGTCTCGCGGCAAAATCAGCTTTAACCAGGTCTATTTGTGATTCGATAAGCTCCTTATGTGTCTCTAAGCTGTCATCTGTTAAAGCCTTTTCTCTTAAAGTGTTAAAAAGTTCCTCTTTTTCAATAAGCTCTTTTTGAGCTTTTGTAAGTTCTTTTGCCTGTTCCTCAACATCTTTATCAATTTCGCCATCGGTAGCATCATTAATTATCACAGCCTCATCCAAAAACGATTCTGCCGTAAAAGAATTTTGACGCTCTAAAAATTTTTGCCCATTCTGTTTTTGTGTTTCAAAAACATTTTTATCAATCTGTTTATTGAAAGAAGATGTCTTATCATCATTTTTCAGTGTGATCTTTAAATTTTCCAGTTGTTTATGTGCTTCAAAATTATCCATTATCTATCCTCAAATTGCATACTCTCCGTTATATCCTGCTATATAACAGTTCGAAACGGAATTGGCATTATCAAAAAATTTAGCGTTTATAGCTCCAACCGATCTGTTTACAAGTCCGAAATGAATATTATCCTCATACCTTAGATTATTGTAAAACACCTTAAATGTTGATATCAAAAGATCTGCAATACTCTGATTATTTTCTCCCGTGGAATACATATAATCAATATAATAATCATTTTTATCGCCCAACCTGCTCACAAGTATATACGAATAGATTTTGTCTCCGGATATGATAGCAAGTGACATATCTTCCGAAAATTCATTTTTTGCAAGAAGATCCTCATAGCCGTGCTGACTTATTAATTCGTAAAACCGCCGCTTTTGGTCTCTGTCCATGTCATGATAGCTTATTATATTTTTCCCTTTATATTTATTCATTAATTTTTGATTCTGCTTAACAACCCGCTCAACATCCTTCCCCTTTAAGCTGATACATCTTTCCATCCGCTGTTCTATGGTGAACTTGCGGCTGCTGTCAAAAAGCTTATATATGGGATCTTCCATGCCTTTTGCAAAAAACACTGCCATCGGCACATAAAAGTTCTTATATGCGGCGGCGGATAAGGTAAGCAGCATATCTGTTCCTATCCCCTTGTTTTGATACTCTCTTCCAACGGAAACATAAAGGATATGTAATATCTTTAATTTGTCATCTTCGGTGTATAAGATTATCCCACAGGCAACTCCTTCACTTACAGCTCCAAATCCCTGCATACCTGTTTCTTTGCAAAACCGGTTAATATATAGCTCCGGCAGCAATGACTTAAACCATTTAAAATTATCTGCATTTATCGTTACATATTCCATACATTTTCTCTTTTTATTAAAAAAACCTTTTCCATCGACATTTATAAAAAACCCCGCTTAATGCTGCCAAAAAGCGGGGTATGGATTTTATCCTTTGATATAGTTGCCGAGTGTTTCATATAAAACTGCCGGATCCACAGGTTTACTGAGGTGTGCATTAAGACCTGCCTGAAGACTTCTTTGAACGTCTTCATCAAATGCATTTGCGGTAAGTGCAATAATGGGAATGGTCTTTGCATCGGAATGATCTGTGGATCGTATAGCCTTTGTTGCTTCAAGTCCGTCCATCTCGGGCATACGCATGTCCATAAGTATGGCATCGTAATATCCCTCGGGATGAGAAGTAAACATATCCAGGGCTATTTTTCCATTCTGCGCATGATCCGTTTCCATTTCGCCCATCATCAGTATCTGGATCATAATCTGGGCATTGATCTCAATGTCCTCCGCCAACAAAATCCTGCGGCCCTTAAGATTAACCTTTGCATGCTTATCCGAAAGTACGGATTTCTTTTTCTTGAAGGCTTTCTTAAATTCGTCCATTACACTGCTGGGGAATAGCGGCTTGGAGATAAAACTGTCTACTCCGGCTGCTTCTGCATCCTCCAGGACATCATCCCAATTATACGCAGTAAGTATTATGATAGCAGATTCTTCACCTATTATAGACCTGATGGCCTTTGTAGTCTCAATGCCATCCATCTCAGGCATCTGCCAGTCTACTACTATTAGATTATAAGGATCCTGCCTTGCATGACGAAGTTTAACCATCTTAACGGCTTCTTCGCCGGAACCTGCCACTTCTGCAGAGATTCCCACGTTGCCCAGAACAAGCTTTGCGTGATCCGAAGCAACCTTATCGTCATCAACAATAAGTACTGATAATTCGTTGGGGT
>JAILKW010000099.1 GCA_024693455.1 Lachnospiraceae bacterium | reverse complement strand
AAAGCCCCTTGTTTAAAGGAAAAGCTCTGAGAAGTCCTTGTTTAAAGGAATACGTGCATCGTATTCATATATGCGGATGACGGGACTTGAACCCGTACACTGTCACCAGCGTCAGATTTTGAGTCTGATGCGTCTGCCAATTCCGCCATACCTGCGTATAAATATATAGAAGATTTAATGTTCCGTTAAGAACATTAACGATTCTATCATAACAATTTAATGATTTCAAGTATAATATTGAAAATGAAAACCAGATATGTTATAATTTTCGGACTTAGAAAAGTAATTACGCACAGGCTGTTTTTTTCGGTCATCCTATATAACAAATGACCGCCGAACGCCACGTGATAAGCTACAGATTACCGGCTTTATATCATTATCGGGATGTCTGCAAATCTCATGGAGCGAGTCTTGAGGGAGGTGCGTTTATGGAAATAAAAAAACTTAATAACAATTGCATTACATGCCGTATCAGCAAGCAGGAGCTTGATGAACGGGGCATGGTCCTCGAAGATCTTATGAGCGACAAAGAAAAAGCCAGAGAGCTTTTACATGAGGTTCTTGTCGAAGCCGAACATCTTGTGGATTTCAAGGTCGAGGGCCCCAGTCTTAATGTTCAAATGGCCGTTTTAAATGACGGAGATATAAATCTTACAATATTTGATGATGATAAAAGTGCCTTTGCCGCTATGCTCAAGCAGTATAAGGAAGTACTTGAAGCGAAACAAAAGGAGCTAATGGAAATGGCTGATGAAGCAAAAAACAAAGGACAAAATCCTCTTATAGAAGTGGGCAGCCCCATTTCTGCACTCAGTTCCGAAGAAACAAAGGCCTTGCTTAATGAGAAGGAGGATGACGAACCTGTAGATCTTCCTGTAGAAGTCAGCTTTGATTCCATCGATGATGCCATCAAACTTGCTTCTTTACTCTTCACCTGGAACGGTGATACGGAATCCAATCTCTACAGATATCGCGGAAGACTGTATCTTCAGTTTGTCGTTACCGAAACCAAACTGAATCTCGTTCGAAGCGTATTTGCGATCGCAGAATTCAGTTCCACGATTGAAAACAGCATGGGATCTTCGTTCAAGGTTTCTGAACACGGTGAATGCATAATAGCCGGTCATGCACTACGCGATCTTGCCTCTATGGCATTAATATAAGAGTCGGGAATTAAACTTCCCGACTCCTTTTTTTTACCTTTATATTTATAAGTTCAAATTCGCGTCCGTGTTTTAAGTCAAATTTCAGACTCTTACAGTAAGGACAACTGTAGCCGTTTTCGGCAGAAGGTCTGTAACTTTTCTTGCAATCAAGACACTCTCCTTCTACCGGGACCTGATTAACGGTAAGCACAGCACCTTCAGCCGCAGTGCCTTTGGCCGCCTCCGGAAAATATTTTATAAGATACTCCGGTACCACTCCCGTCATAACCCCTACATCAGCCACCAGCTCCGTTATTGTTTCTTTGTCCGTATCAGCATTTTCACAAGCCATATTAACAAGCGAAATGCAGTAACTCAGTTCATGCAAGATTCTTCTCCGCTTACTGTCTAAACCATCATTATTTCAAAAGCTTTCCCTTGAATTCATCAAAGCAATCAAAGGTTGAAAAATAATCCTTTAAGGTCTCAGCCCTTCTTATCACCTCAAAGCTTCCGTCTTCATGCAAGAGGACTTCGGCACTTCTCAGTCTTCCGTTATAGTTATATCCCATGGCAAAACCATGAGCGCCTGCGTCATGAATGAAAAGGATATCATTCTTTTCTATCTTCGGAAGTTTTCTGTCCACCGCAAATTTATCATTGTTCTCACATAAAGAACCTGTTACATCATAAGTATGATCACAGGGAGCATTTTCTTTTCCAAGGACTGTTATATGATGATATGCTCCGTACATTGCAGGTCTCATAAGGTTTGCCGCACAGGCATCCACACCAATATATTCCTTATATGTATGCTTTTCATGAATGGCCTTTGTTATAAGAGCCCCGTAAGGACCCATCATAAATCTTCCCATCTCGGTATATATGGCCACGTCCGAAAGTCCTGCGGGGACAAGAACTTCATCGAATACTCTGTGAACACCTTCTCCGATTATCCTGATATCATTGGGCGTATCATCGGGCTTATAAGGAATACCCACACCACCTGACAGATTGATGAACGAAAGCTCTATGCCAAGCTTATCTTTAATCTCTACAGCAAGTTCAAACAAGGTCTTTGCAAGAGCCGGATAATAATCGTTCGATGTGGTATTGCTAATCAAAAATGCGTGCAATCCAAACCTTTCGACTCCAAGCTCCTTAAGTCTTTTATAGGCTTCAAACAATTGCTCCTTTGTCATTCCGTACTTGGCATCTCCGGGATTATCCATAATTCCGTTTGCTGCCTCATATATTCCGCCCGGATTAAACCTGCAGCTCATGGTCTTTGGCATGCTTCCGAGGATCCTTAACACATCATCAATATGTGTGATATCGTCAAGATTGATTATACCTCCGAGTTTTGCGCAATACTCAAACTCCTCATCCGGTGTGTCGTTAGAAGAAAACATTATCCCCTCACCCGTAATATCACATGCTTCAGATAAGACAAGCTCTGCCATAGATGAGCAGTCCATACCGCATCCGAATTTGGCAAGCAGTTTCATAAGGAATGGATTCGGTGTAGCTTTAACTGCGAAAAACTCCCTGTAGCCCTTATTCCAGGAAAAAGCCTCATAAACTGCTTTTACATTCTCAACAATTCCTTTTTCATCATATACATGAAAAGGAGTGGGAATCTTTTCCGCTATCTCTCTCGCCTTATCAAGTGTAACAAACGGCTTTTTTTCCATGACAAATAACTCCTTTAAATCTGGTAAGATCATAAATCAAAAATTTACGATCCGCTTCATCTGCATACGTTTATTAAAAAACAAAAAAAATAATAACACATATAAATGGAATCTGCAAAATTTTTATATCATTTATGAAATGCGGCGAAGCAAAGGTCTGTGATTTCCCTCTTAAACCATTGCGGTTAGCCTTTATTTTAGATATACTGACAGTAAAGATACCACACAGGTTTGCACATTTATGTGCTTTTGTATTTTCAAGAGGTAAAACATGATTGCAGCTGAATATAATTTAAAAGAAATGGAATCTTTTCTTGCCATGAGCAGAGGATTATATGATATTGTTCGACTTGTTGATCCCATGGAATGCAGAGAGATCACTATTGAGGATGGGCATCTTAAATTCCTGGACGGTTGTTTCAATGTATGGGACTCCGGTAAGAGATGTAAAACCTGCAGCAGTTTCAAAGCCTGTCGCAGTGGTTCCAGAATAGAAAAGCGTGAATTATTTGAAAACAATGTTTATAACATTCTTTCAAATCCGATCCGTCTTACGATTCAGGACGGCTCCACCATTGATTGCGTTATAGAATTCATCACCTCACATGAGGCCACTAAAGATGAGATCGCCAAAATCAATGACCGACAAAATGAAAATATTGAGCCTGCCGTTCTGCTCGATCCTCTTACGGGAGTTTATAATGCGGACGGTTTCTTTCAGAAGGCTCGCAAACTTATAAACAAAAATACCGACAGGCATGTTATTATAGCCGCCTTTGATATATCCAAATTTAAACTTGTAAACAGCCTCTACGGGCATCAAAAAGGTGACGATATTCTTCTGAATGTTGCCCGTATATTAAAACATTTTTCACCCGATGAAGCTGTCACGGGAAGAATGCAATCCGATCAGTTTGCTCTTTGTATTTATGAAGACGCATTGGACAAGGAATATATTTTAAACGAGCTTGCAACCATAAACAATATCATAGATTCAAACTCGTTTACACTTGAGATCCTGATCGGGTTATATGATGTTGTTGACCGTGAGCTTCCTGTAAGTGCAATGTATGACCGGGCTGTTATGGCATATATTTCCGGTTTCGGAGCAAAAGAAAAACAATATATTACCCGTTTTGATGAAACGCTCATGGACGAACTTTTATACCAGCAGTCGGTTGTCAACAACTTCCATAAAAATCTCGAAGCCGGAGAGTTTAATATCTTCATCCAGCCTCAGGTTGACAATAACTGCAGAGTATACGGCGGAGAAGCCTTATGTCGCTGGATAAAACCCGGCGAAGGCATAATTCCCCCTTATAAATTCATACCTATTCTCGAGAAATCCGGACTTATAGCAAAGCTCGATGCATATGTATGGGATCTTGCTGCAAAACAGCTGTTCAAATGGAAGGACACGGAGTTTTCCGATCTTTATATATCGGTCAACATCTCTCCCCTTGATTTTTACTATATTGACGTATATACGACTTTGGTTGATATAGTGAAAAAATACGATATAGACAGGCACAAGCTTAA
>JAILKW010000096.1 GCA_024693455.1 Lachnospiraceae bacterium | reverse complement strand
TTTATGATAAAGTCAGAGCCCTTACCGTACTCACTTTCAACCTCAATAGAACCGTTCATCATCTTAAGCAGATTGTATGTAATAGCAAGTCCGAGTCCCGTTCCTTCCACGCTCTTGTTACGTGTAAGATCAAGTCTTTGGAATTTACCGAAAAGCTTTTCTTTATCTTCAGATCTTATTCCTGTTCCGGTATCTATAACCTCACATATAAGCGTAACGAAATCCAGTCCCGGTCCGTCCACCTGAGTAACCTTAAGTGTTACTGAACCCTCGTCCGTATATTTAACAGCATTGTTTAAAATGTTGATAAGTACCTGTCTGAATCTCATCTCATCGCCGTACAGATTCTCAGGCAAAGTACTGTCTATATCAAGTTTAAGCGAAAGTCCCCTGTCTTCAGTCTTAACGTGGATCATGTTTGTTACATCATGCAGAACCGAACTCAGATCGTATTCCGCTTCCACTATCTCCATACTTCCGGCTTCTATCTTGGAGAAATCGAGAATATCATTAATGAGAGCCATCAGGCTGTTGCCTGCTCTTTCAATATCCGCAGCATACTCAAGAATGGTCTTTTCCTTACACTCACGAAGGATCATCTCATTCATACCGAGAATAGCATTTATGGGCGTCCTGATCTCATGAGACATATTGGCAAGGAAACTACTCTTGGCCTCACTCTGTGCTTTTGCTTTCTGCTCCTCACGTCTTGCCATATCGGTAGCACGAAGGATCGCTATAAGCTCGCTTTGCGAAACGGGCTCAGAATAATAATTTCCTTCAACGATATCTATATCTTCAAGGAATATTATCCTGTCAAGCTGCTCCTCCGTATCGACACATTTTACCACTATCCTGTTTCCAAGTTCATGTACCATCCTTATGCCGTTTTGCAAAATTGTACTGAATGTATCAATATCCTTTTCTTCTTTTGAATCGATCGTGGCATCAAATGAGACCACATCAAAGTTATACATTGTAAGCGTCTGGATATTCGTTTCTTCAGAACCGTATTTTTCCAAAACGATCCTAAACCCCCTGCGGTGTAATTCATCCATATTATCCGCAAGAGCCGCTATGTCATCAATAAGGTGAATATCATATATCATAAGACTCAGCACACCCTCTTCGACCTGATAACCCTCAAAGAGTTTATATATCTGATGTCTTAAGTCACTGTCCATACATTGGGCAGCCGAGAAAGCCACCGCAATATGACGAAGTCCAAGCCCTATGGGAAGACCGCTGTTAATGAATTTGAGTACTTCCTCGATAAGAAGCAGTGTAAGCTGATTTAAAATACCGTTAGCTCTTGCAATTGGCAGCATCTCGCTTTGCATTATCCTGCCAATATTTTCGTCATTTAGAACAAGCATGGCTTCCGCCGAACTGAGTGTCCGGTTTTTCCAATCATACCCCGGCTGATAAAGAGTGAGGAAAGTCTTTTCCTCAATACTTCTTATCAAAGCCTCTGCGATAGCCACATTCCTCATAAGGAATCGAAGCTCTTCATTAAAATAGAACTTCTTATCGTTGTATACCGGTATCTCTCCATCTGCAAGAAGCATAACTTCATCGGTATTTTTTAAAATATCCGGTGCCTTTGCACAAAGGACAACTCCTTCAAGTCTGACATCAACTCCTCCGCATTCCCACGGCTTTTCAAATCTGCTGAGTATACGCTTGGATAACTCTTCCATATCATGATCATCACTCTCAAATGCAATGAGCATGAACGAAGACTCTCCCACGCGATAAATCTGATCTTCCCGGAAAACAAGCTTCAGAAATGACGTGATCGTATTCATTATGTCAAGAGTATCCGAATTACCTGTTACTCGTTTTACAATGTCAATATTCAAAACTCTTATACAAAGGGCATAAAAATCTCTGTCTATTCGCAAGTAATTGCCTACATCAGTCCTCAGTGCGGAAAAATCATACAACCCCGTGAGCGCATCAAGCCTGCCGTCTTCCTTTTCGACCGTAAGCAACAGACCAACAAACGCAAGGGACTCAAACATGAGTTCCACCCTGAGCCTGGCAAACGCCGCCTGTATAACCACTCCTCCTATAGCTAAAATGAAAGTGAAAATAAGAGCTCGCTTTCTTTGCAGAGTCATAGCCCTCCAATAGAGCAACAGATAAACGGCCGCCAGACCAAAATATAAAACAGCAGCGAAATAAACCAGTCCTTCTCCCCATTCCCTGTGAAAGACCATTTTGCTGTCCGTGTAATAAACAAAATGAGTGATCGGATTGATAATTACAAACAACTCAGTAAGTATACACGGAAGCATCACACCTATGTGAGAGCGGGTATTCTTATAAAAGCCTCCGCAAACTTCCATAACATATATATAGAAAAATGGTGCTAAGAGTGTGTGGGAGACAAAATAAATGTATATTCCAAGATCAACAAATAATCTGTCTACAAAATGGCCAAACAGACCCAGCGTACCTACTATATGCATTGTATTTCCGATGGCACTCACCATCAGATCCAAAAGCAATAAACTAAAGATCCTGTTATGTCTGCGCCTGGTATTCCCTTCCATTACATGAAAAAGAAACGCTGAACCTGTAATGGCCAGCGCAACCACAAAAAACGATCCTGAATATAGCGTAGACATATCTACCATAAAACTACCTTCTGCAAAATCAAATCTGCTGCAAACAAATATTCATAATTACATCGTTATGGGAAGTTTTAACGAATACATAACGATTTTTGTCACAAAATTAGTATAATTCTCACATCTTCATGCGTCAAGAACAAACACGTATGGATATCATTAAAAAATGTTATTTCAAAGGTCAGGCAGATCTTTTACATGGGTACACAAATAATAGATAATATTTGCCGATATCTCCATTCCTTCTTTTGTTATATGCTCAAAGGGTCCGTGAAAAGCATAACCTCCCGTTCCGAGATTGGGACAGGGAAGTCCGTCAAAAGACAGCCTTGCTCCATCTGTTCCGCCTCTGACCGGAATAGTTATGGGTTCAATGCCTGCTGCCCTTGTTGCCTCATTTGCCAGCTCCACTATGTCCATGTGATCCTTTATGATCTCAAGCATATTTGAGTATGACTGCTTTACAGTCAGTTCTGCCGTCCCTGCTCCGTATGTCTGATTACATACATCAACAAGGTTTTTTAAATTTTCTTCCTTTTGGGTCAGTTTTTTTCTGTCATGATCTCTGAGTATGAATGAAAGCACCGCCTTTTCCACGTTCCCCTTCATATCCGTAAGATGATAAAAACCTTCTCTTCCTTCGGTTGTCGCAGGAGTCTCATCTTTAGGAAGCTTCGCCAAAAACTCTGCTGCCAGAAGAGAAGCGTTTATCATGACATCTTTTGCATCACCGGGGTGGACATTTACGCCGTTAAAAACTATCTCTGCAGAAGATGCATTAAAGTTTTCATATGCGACTTCTCCCTCGAAACCTCCATCCACCGTAAAAGCAAAATCCGCTCCGAAACGCTTATGGTCAAAATTATCCGCACCCTCTCCTATTTCTTCGTCAGGCGTAAAACAGATGGATATTCCGCCATGTGCTTCACCGTTTACGATAAGTCGTTCCGCTGTATCCATTATCTCGGCCACTCCGGCTTTATCATCCGCTCCGAGAAGGGAACTTCCGTCCGTTGTAATAAGAGTTCTTCCCTTAAGCGAAGCAATATGGGGAAAATCCTTGTGGGAAAGTGTCCTTCCGTTCCCAAGTTCCACATCTTCTCCGTCATAATTTTCATGTATTACGGGATTCACTCCGTCTCCGTTAAAATCCGGTGCAGTGTCCATATGTGCTATAAGACCGATCACCGGAAGGCTTTCCATGCCTTCGGTAGCCGGAAGCTTGGCGTAAAGATAGCATTTGTCATCCAAAAATACGTCCGATGCTCCCATTTCTTTAAGTTCGGTCTCAAGAACCCTCGCCAGATCAAACTGTCTTTTTGAACTCGGATGTGTTCCGCTTTCTTCATCGGATGTTGTATATATTTTCACATAATTTAAAAGTCTCTTCGTAACGTCCATAATTCACCGCTTTCTTCTTATCAATTTTTAACTCAGTCGGAGAAATCCCCCACCTCTAA
>JAILKW010000300.1 GCA_024693455.1 Lachnospiraceae bacterium | reverse complement strand
CATTCTTTCGTGGTAATCCTGATTATTTTAAGTTCCTTTTCGGACGGCAGAATATAACCGCTCACCTGAAGATTGACGAGAAAACAGACTGTTGCGGGATAGAGCAGAAGGAGGCATTGATCATGAATAACTATATCTACAGTAGGATTACCATATATTTTATAATTATTCATGATCAATGCCTCCTTCTGCTCTATCCCGCAAAAGTCTGTTTTACCTCAGGAGATCGTCGCCTTCAAGCATCTCATCCCAGTCAAAGGACGGGATCACACCGGACATGCAGGCAATAGCCGCAAGGCCATGCGCTGACGCCCAGATCTTCAAAAGTTCAACCTCTTGATCTTTCTTCTTCCTTTTTATTCCATTCTCTTTCAGATACTTGATATAGGTTTCTTTCAAAAGAACGCAAGGCGGGTAATCGTCATCTGTTTTCTCGTCAATCTTCAGGTGAGCGATTATATTCTGCCGTCCGAAAAGGAACTTAAAATAATCAGGATTACCACGAAAGAATGAAACATATCTTTTACCCATGCCTACTATAGCGATTTCTGAATTCGCGGCAGATCGAACTGCATCTTCCATTTCATCCATTAACTGCTCCGTTACACTTTTCTTGATCGCCTCAATCAGTTCGTCCTTATCCTTAAAATGAGCGTACGGCGCTGCATGAGAAACATCACAGGCTGAAGCAACTTTGCGCAGGGAAAACGCTTCCTCTCCGCTTTCGTTAATTATCCGAATTCCGGCTTCGATAAGAGCCTCTCGTAAATTTCCATGATGATATGTATCACTCATTTGCTGTACTCTCCTTAATCTGCCTTAAAACATCACATGTCACAGAGGAATTTTCCCACAAAGGACTATGAGCCGAATCGGGGATCAAAAAAAATTCCTTGTCCGGAGCATCTATGATGTCACAGTATTCTTCGACCAGTTCCCACGGACAGTTATAATCACTTTCACCGCTGATGAAGTAAACCGGTATCTCCAAAGCTGTAGCCGACACCCTGTAATCAAATCCCGAAAGTTCTTCAGCAAGAGGTGTCTTCCTGTACATCTTCATGACAGGAACATATTGCAATTTTTCTTTTACCGTATAGCATCTGCTAAACAGTATCGGCAAAACGATCCCTTCAAATTCGGATCTGTCCTTTATCGTACCTCCGCCCGCTTTATGCAAAAGTGCAACGTAATTGTACCAATCCCTGCATACGATCCCGCCATCTTCTGATCTTTCAACCGACTCTTCAAGTTTCTTAAGGGAAGCACTGTCGCCTCTATCAGTAAAAATGCGTTTCATAAAATCATACATCAAAGCATCCTGCTCAGATCCGTCGGTGACAACCTGAGCCATATTTATCAGTGCATAATAATTTTCCGGATGTTCCCGGGCTGCCCGTAAAGCTATGTGTGTTCCGCCCGAAAATCCCATAATAAAAATCTTGTCCTTACCGAATCTTGTCTTGAGATATTCCGTTACAGTCTCCGTATCTTTAAGGATATTTTCAAGCGTGATCCTACCGGTATCAAAGCTTTTATCATAAGCAATGCCCATATCCCTGTAATCCCAGTAAACAACAGTGAAGTCTTCCTCAAGTTTCATATCCTTATATTTGTCGGTCAAAAAATAATCATCTGTGCCGGGGCCGCTGGATACAAACAAAAGGACCGGATCATCCGTGTTCTGACTGTTTATGAAAAAACCGTTGGGACTACCGTTTATATCCATCACAAACTTTTCCGACAAACTCTTCTCACCATCATAAGTTCGTATCCTGCCCGGACTCATAATGCACCAGATAAAAAAAAAAAGCAGAATTGGTGATATCATATAAATTGCGATCATCACAGCTTTCCTTCCTGTTCTTTTCATTTATAGTCTCCAATCTTGACAATGTAAAGTTATTATATAGTATATCTTTACGCTGTCAAGATTTATCCCCTCAAACCCCTGTTTGTCATCAGCCCATACCCTCGCAAAAAAAGAGACTATATCGTAGATGCTTTTCGATATATTTCAAACATCTTCCGTGGTTTTTATTTTATTTCCAACCACTGTACAAATGCAGTCTTGTCATTGCTGTTGTACCCGGCATTTTCATAAAAGCGATGCGTCTTAGGATTTTTTGATCCGGTAAGCAGCATCATCTTATAGCAATTCTCTTGCTCTGCAATCTTTTTTGCATGATCAAGACACTCTCCTGCATAACCATTTCCCCGAAACCCTTCATGTATTACAACATTTTCAACAAAGGCGTATGGCCTGATATTTCTTGTCAAATTCGGTATGATCACACATACACATGAAGACACGATTTGACCTTCAATTTCATTCACGATCAGATGATGATTCGGATCTTCGATAATCCGATCCCATGTTTTCTTAAGGTGCGTATCATGTTCCGGTACACTATCTTCATGTAAAAACAGATAGAGCCTAAGCAGTTCTTCCAAATCTTCTTTTCTTGCTTCCCGTACCATCTTTAAAATAATCCTTTCTCTATCTCATAAGCCTTTTACAGCCATTTTAATCAACATACCGCCGGTCAATGCAAATACTACTCCAAGTACACGCATAACAACCGCATATCCTCTGGAAGGCAGGCTGCCATCTTTAGTTTTCCACTTTTCTGTGATGATCCATAACTTTTCCGGTGGTATTAATACCAAACTCAGTCCGAGTATACACAGAATACTTCCTGCTATTATTTCCTGTTTCATTTTAACGATTCTCCTAATCTTTCAGCTTCCTTTAATCCCATTGTTTTCTCTACATCACCTATGTTTTTGGCACTGTGCACAAGTACCATTCCTATGTCTTCGAGATGAAAGAAATCCAGCACAAGTTGATACTGCATTATTATAGAATCAAATAGTTTGGGTATATCCGATGCGCCTACAAGAATCAGCCCCATTCTCTTTACCCCAAATTGATTTCTCATGGGAGTATGAAGTCTGTCGATAACCGCTTTTAGGCGTGCACTGATCCCATAAAAGTATACAGGAGATGCAATAATTAATGTGTCTGTATTCTTAAGCTTACTGTAAATATTAGCCATGTCATCTTTCTGAATACAAGCATTTCCCTCTGTGAAAAAGCAGGCATTACATCCGTCACATGGATTCACTTTTATATCTGATACCGAAATAATATCAATCTCATTATTCTTCTTTACGCCATTTGCAAATGCCTGCGCTAATAGTTCTGTATTTCCGCCTTTTCTGACACTCCCCACCAAAACCAATATTTTACTCATACTTTACGCCTCCAATGCTACCCTCAACCAACGATAACCTTTCAGCTTATTTTGCTTCCGAGCCGGTACTTTCCTAAAATATTCCGAAACATGAGTCAGTCCATTCGCATCATCGGGATATGTTTCATTTACCAAACAACTCCCCTCCCACTATCATAGGACCCTAAATGCCATATAATACATTTTTCTTGAATCAACCGTATTTCTGATGTAATTCGGATGATCCGGCTCATATCTGACATATTTTTCAACTTCTTCAATCAAAGCAAGATAACAAACGGCCAAAGCATATCTGATCTGTGTTTCATCAGTCAGATTGATCTTCTCCTGTGCCATCTCATTATATATTTCCAGTTCCCTGGTCTTAGCAGACAGAGGAACCTTCTGACCGGGGCCAAGAGTTATGAAGTCTGCAACCGGATCACCCCAGAAGCAACGTTCAGGATCGATCCAGCATATTGTG
>JAILKW010000248.1 GCA_024693455.1 Lachnospiraceae bacterium | reverse complement strand
CTCAACTGTAATATCATAGATTTTATCGGAAAGATCTATGATATTACAGTTGAGGTTTATACTGCGGGAGCAAAAGCGGATGGCTTTAAGGAAAAAGATCGTTTGACTGTTTTTTCCGGTGCGGTTACAAATTAAGAGAGGTGTAGTCATGTTGAAGCAATTAAGGCATAAATTACAGTTCAAAAAAACAGATAATAAAGGTGCAGGTATGGTAGTGGTAATCTTAACGATTGCCTTTGTCGGTATGCTTGTGGCGATGGCGGTTTACATGTCATTTATAAACTTTCGAATGAAATTTACGGATCGTAGTGCGAAGGATAATTTTTATTCTGCTGAAAGTGCCCTGGACGAGATTAATGCCGGTTTGCAGTCAGAGATATCTGAGATCATGACGAATACATATGCAGATGTAATGAAATCGACTCCGGATGTAAGTGAAGAGCAAAAGACAGGAGATTTTAAGACAAGATTTAAGGCAGCGTTTAAGGAAAGATGTAATCCGGTAGACGCCATGTCTAAAAACACACCGGAGAAGTTCTTAGAGCATTTGACAAACTTCTTAGTGGAGACGCCTGTGCTGGGACGTAAGCCAAGTCCCTCTGAGGAACCTTATAAATATGGTGCACAGCTTAGTCTGCAGGATAATGGGGAAGCATTATATAAGCGGTATATTGAATCAGATGATTATATTACTTTAAAAGGAATCAGGATTACATATGCGAATGAAAATGGTTATGTGTCAATTATTGAGACAGATATTGTAATAACGATTCCGACAATCAATTTTGCGACCAGCGTGTCTATTCCGGGATTGCAGATGTTTTCTTTGGTGGCGAACAAGAGCCTTGAAAAACATGACGGGTTAGCAGTTGAGATCAATGGTAGTGTATACGGTGGCGGAGAAGATGGAATAGTCGTAGAAAATCCGGAGGCAGAGATTGATTTCAAACTTAAGGATAAGGATGTGGGAGCAGGACAGCCGGCTTCTGAGTTTTATGTTGTCGCAGATTCGATCAATGTGTTAAATAATGGTATTATCAAGAGTGGAGAATTACCTGCCGCTGAAATCAAGAACGAATCAACAGGGAAACACGAGATCTGGACGAATGATATCAATGTTACGACCGCTAAGCTCGATTTAGACGGAAGAATGTATGTAAAAGACGATCTGAATCTGGACGGTACAGATTATAACGGGGATGGCTCTGTCGTAAGACTTGCGGGATCCTATATCGGATATGGAGACGGCGCCGATACGGCGGCACAGAGCAGTTCCATTCTGATCAATGGTGCCCAGACGACCCTGAACATGAGGGATTTGAAAGAGCTGGTACTGGCAGGTCATGCCTATGTGGGCACGATGCATTATGATGCCAATGTGGAAGCTGAGAGCAGTTATATCGAGAACCTTGCAAAACAGAATGCCGGATTAGAGGAAACAGAAGAAACGGATGAAGAGGGAGAGCAAACGGAGAATAAGCCGGTTTCAGGCGTAAGATCGGTTTGTCCTGTGCATGGTGAATTTGAGGGGTATTACAAAAACTGTCCTCAGACATGGGATGAGTATACTTATAGCGATATTCCTTTGAGTAGTACCAATATTATTGATGCGTCAGATCCCTGGAGAAATGGCAATGGTGTTTTAGTGGATCCGGCTTACAAGGCGGTAGATGGAAATCTGAATACTTTTTTTGACGGACTTAGGGGTGGATATATAGTTTTAGATCTGGGCAAGGAATATACACTGGGACAGATCAGTTTCTGGGTTCGTGAAAAAGGAAATAATGATCAGTTTTCGAGACGACTTGCCGGGACTGTGATTTCCGGTTCGAAAGATAACAAAAACTGGGAAGCCATTTATACGATTAAGGAAGAAGAAGTATTTCATAAACTAAAGACGGAGGAGTGTATTGTTCCGGAAGCAAGCTTTTCAAGCAGTAATATGAATCATAAATACCGTTACATCCGGTTTGTGGCATATGATGATGGCAGCACGAATAATTATGCTCTCAATATCACAGAGATCAAGCTAAAATACAAAGAGACAGAAAAGAAATACTGTAATAAAGAAATGACAATTATCCGGGAAGGGGATTATGAAAGAAATACACAGGATATCATGCTGGGACAGTCGATTGCGGTAAAAAGTGATCAGCTGATCTATATGGTTCCGAAGGAATGCATGTGTTATGATACTGTGACGAACCAGCAGGTATTGGCGAAGAATCCTTTGACTTATGAAGAATATTTAAAATATG
>JAILKW010000233.1 GCA_024693455.1 Lachnospiraceae bacterium | reverse complement strand
CCGTTATCGGGCAAAACATAAACAACAGGATAGACCTGCGTTGTTTTTTTATCATAACTGTCAGGCAGGATCACTTTATATCCTTCACCCACTACAGATACGGTTGTTTTTGTTTTCGGCAAAAATGAGCAGGCAGAAAATAATGCTGCTGTCATGATCACAAAAAATAAAATTATAAGTGTATGTTTATTGTTTTTCATCGTTAATACCCAAAAATACATGATATCAATTACGATCGGCAGAAATAATTACTGCCGTAGATCTCGGGGAAAGTGTTATTTTCCCATCACTTATATCCACATCCTTTTCCGAAGAATCGGATCTTAGTGCAAGTTTCCATTTCAATCCGTCCGGAATGATCGGAAGTTCATACTCATGCTCCTCCCAATGAGCATTTACAGCCACATAGAAAAAACTATCCTTTTCTGTGCCGTATTTCACATGGTCCTCCACATACATATAGCCGAAGGTAAGATTGGACCCGTTTCTGTCAAGTTCCCACGGTTTAGTGGAATGAAAAGAAAGTTCGGGATAATCCGTACCGTTTTTTTCGAAGAAAAACTGATCCGGTGTAAATACGGGATGTCCGATCCTAAGTGAGATAAGACTCCTCGTATAATCAAACAATTCCCGGTTCTTTTCAAGTAATTTCCAATCGAGCCATGATATCTCGTTATCCTGACAATAAGCATTATTATTGCCGTATTGGCTGTTTCCGAATTCATCTCCCGAAAGGATCATCGGAACACCTCTGCTTGTCAGAAGAACCGTCATCATGTTTTTCATCTGCCGCATACGAAGCTTTAATACTTCCTCATCGTCAGTATCACCTTCAACTCCGCAGTTCCAGCTGTTATTGTCATTGCAGCCGTCATTGTTGTTTTCACCGTTTGCTTCATTGTGTTTTTCATTATATGAAACAAGATCGTTAAGCGTAAATCCGTCATGGCAGGTAACAAAATTAATGGATACAACTGGGCTCCTGCTGCCGTACATATCGTCAGATCCGCCAATCCTGTAATATAGCTCGGGTGCTGCCCCTCCGTCGCCTTTTATGAATCTGCGCAGACAGTCTCTGTATTTTCCGTTCCACTCACACCAGCGATTCCATGAAGGGAAACTCCCCACCTGATAAAGACCGCCCGCATCCCATGCCTCGGCAATGAGTTTTGCACTTCCGAGGACCGGATCCCTTGCCAGGGTTTCAAGAAGCGGAGGCGAAACCATAGGTGCTCCGTTTTCGTCCCTCGTAAGGATTGATGCAAGGTCGAATCTGAATCCGTCGATATGATAAGCCGATACCCAGTATCTTAGGCAGTCAAGGATCATATTTCTGACCACTGCATTATTGCAGTTCATTGTATTTCCGCAGCCGCTGAAATTATAATAATATCCTTCCGGTGTAAGCAGATAATATGTCCTGTTGTCTATTCCTCTGTAAGAGATAGACGGTCCGTTTTCATTTCCTTCCGCTGTATGATTAAAAACAACGTCAAGAAATACTTCTATCCCGTTTTTATGCATTTTTTTAACAAGATTCTTAAGCTCATCCGCCTCCAGTGCATAGGGAGCGGACTTGGCGTATCCTGCCTTCGGGGCAAAAAAGTTAACGGTGGAATATCCCCAATAATTTACAAGCTGTTTTCCTTCATATTCTCTTGAATTTTCAAACTCGTCAAATTCAAATATCGGCATGAGTTCGACACAGTTGACACCAAGTTCTTTTAAATAGGGAATCTTTTCGATAATTCCGGAATATGTTCCTTTATATTTTACACCGCTGCTTTCATCTGCCGTAAACGATCTCACATGCATTTCATATATAATAAGATCATCTGTATTATGCCTAAGAAGCTTATCTCCCTCCCAGTCATAATCTTCTCTTATTATCTGTCCTCTGTGTAAAAACTGTCCCCTTGAATCATCGCGAACTCCCCACGTACTTCTGCCTGAAACAGATTTTGCATAAGGGTCCAAAAGCACATTGTTCTTATCAAAAAACAGTCCTTTCTTCGGATCATATTCCCCGTCAAAACGATATCCGTACTCGGTATTTTCAACATCGATCCCAAATACCATCATCGTATATACATCACCGATCTTAAAGGCGTCTTCAAACTCGATCTCCGCAAAAGGTTCCTTATCTCCTTTATGATAAAGTACCAGTGTGCAGGATGTAGCCTCCTTGGAATAAATGCTGAAATTAACAGCATCTTCAAGTATAGTGGTTCCAAACGGAAAAACCCGTCCGGCCCTGTATTCAAGTTCACCTGTCTTGTTAGTCGGAAACATATCTATCTGTTTCATATCAATCCCCTTTTC
>JAILKW010000236.1 GCA_024693455.1 Lachnospiraceae bacterium | reverse complement strand
ATATTAAACGCAAGTCCTTTTGATTCTGCTCTTTGTAGCACGGAATTGACGATGTCGTTTATAAATGAGGCAGTATCGTATTTGACAGGGATTATATCCATCTTGCCATCCTCGATCTTTGAAAAATCAAGAATGCTGTTTATAAGGGTAAGAAGTGTATTCCCGGCTGAATCAATATTCTCGGAATATTCGAGGATGTCCTTATCCTCGGATTCTCTAAGTATCATTTCATTCATGCCTAAAACGGCATTTATGGGAGTTCTTATTTCGTGAGACATCTGTGCCAAAAATCTGCTTTTGGCAAGGTTTGCGATCTCAAATTTCTTGACAGCTTCTACCTCTTCGGTTATATCAACGAATACGCACATAAAACAAAACGGCTCATTGAAATCATCTCTGGCAGCACTCATTTTAACGGAGTATGCCTTTGATTCGGATTTGTCCCATAAACGAACAGAATATATATCATCGAGGGCTTTATTAAAGAAATCGTCGGCTTCGTCTTTGTCGATATTGAACAGATCGTAGAGCTGATAAGCCTTGTCCTCGTTTTCACCCACAAACTGTCTGGAATATCTGTTTACCACAGCAACATCCTGGTTCATATCAAAAATTATGATCCCCACCTCGAGGAAGTCGAAGATGGTATCTCTGATATTTCCCATTCGGATATCAAAGGAATTAAGTTTGATAGCTCCGTACCACATTACTATTGCGCAGGCTGCGGCGCCGATACCCGAAGTCGGAATGGCGGTGATACCGAAATTAGGTAAAAAAGTATCAGGAAGTGTGAAAAACAGTAAAATAAAGTTTGATATAAATACCATTGTAAGAAAACGTTTTTGCCGTCTTTTCTGGTTTTTTATTATCCACACGATACCCAAAGAAAACAAAAGTACCCAGATCAGACCGATATAAGCACTTTGAATATTTCTTGCGAGCGAAAAGTCGGGATTTGCTTTCCATGTAGTGTAATTTGATTTCCTTATATACATGTCGACGCCGGTCTGTGAGTAAAAAAGAAAGTCGATGATTGAAAGTATTATGGCGTAAATTCTGGCAAGTTTGCTCGTACGGGGCTTTATTCCACACATTTCGGTGACAAGGAATACTTCGGTAACAAGAAAGAGATCGATCGAAAATATTGCAAGCTTGCGTATATTGGCACAAAGCTCGAAGTTATCACAAAGTCCGATCAGTCCGTAACTGATACACCAGATTGCCGAACATATTCCGTATGAAAAAATGTATAGACGTATATTACCGGTGGATTCTTTGTTCCTAAGAAAGAAGCTTATACCGAAAACTGCGGCAGTCGCGCCAATCATAAGCAACACACAGTTTAAAAACCACATGACAGATCCTCCAAATTACTAAGTAAAAAACAAATAATATTATAAAATAATTTATTATAATCTGATAGTGGCAAATTTAATAAATAATTATGTTATAATAATGCGAAGATTAAAGGGATTCCTTATAAAAATCTGGCCTGTTTCCAAGGTAGATATAAGAAGGAGCGAAAGGAGATAGATAATGAAGGATTTCAATGATTACAGCCGGGAGAAACAGATAATAAAGACCAGTATCATCGGTATTGCTGCAAATGTATTTTTAGCCGGTTTTAAAGCGGTTATAGGTGTTATGACCCACTCCATAGCGATAGTACTTGATGCAGTCAATAATATTTCGGATGCAGCAAGTTCCGTAATAACCATAGTCGGAACAAAGCTTGCTTCAAAAGCACCGGATAAAAAGCATCCTTTCGGACATGGGAGAATAGAATATTTAAGCGCGATGATAATATCTATCCTTGTCCTTTATGCCGGTCTTACTTCTTTGATCGAATCCGTAAAAGCAATAATTAATCCCGAAAAGCCGGAATACACACCGGTTTCTCTTATTATTGTGGGCATAGCCGTTTTGGTGAAGATTGTACTTGGACGTTATGTAAAAAGTGTGGGAGAGAAGGTAAACTCGGATTCACTTGTTAATTCCGGCGAGGATGCTACTCTTGATGCGGTGATCTCTGCGTCGACTTTGGTAGCAGCCGGAATATTTATGGTATTCGGACTTTCTTTGGAGGCCTGGCTCGGTGCGGTTATTTCAATAATCATCATTAAATCCGGTATTGATATGTTAAAGGAAACCATTTCTCACATACTCGGGGAGAGAAATGATATAGAACTGGCCAAAGCCATCAAAAGAACGGTTATAAGTTTTCCCGATGTTTCGGGAGCGTATGATCTGGTGCTCAATAATTACGGACCGGATACCTGGAACGGTTCCATTCACATCGAAATTCCCGATACTTATTCTGCCGCCGATATAGATCAGCTGATAAGAGATATCCAAATGGCGGTATTTGAGGAACACAGGGTTATCCTTACTGCGATAGGAGTGTATTCCGTAAATACAAGGGATAAAGAAGTTATTGAAACACATAAGAGGATAAGAGAAATTGTTTTCAAGCATTCCTACATTAGGCAAATTCATGGGTTTTATCTTATAAAAGAAAAAAAGACCATAAGATTTGATCTTGTTATAAGCTTTGACGCAAAGGATCGTCTTGCGGTATATAATGAAGTGCTTGAAGCATTACAAAAAGAATTTCCCGGATATACTTTTCAGGTTGCACTTGATACCGATTATGAGGAAATATAAAAAAGGAGCCGGAAGGCTTCTTTTTTATTGATTAAATATAATACTTTGAATTTGGGTATTGGTTTAATGCAGCCTTGAGTGATATAATAAGCTTGTTATTTTTTGTCTTGAAATATTGGAGTACAAAGATATATGAAAAAGAAGAAGAGTCTTAGTGTAGTTATTGTGATAGCTTCGCTTCTTCTGGCAATTATGTTAATGGATACCTGGATACTGTTTACACAGACCCATACCCAGACGAAGCAGTTGGGTGTGTATCAGCTGGAGTCTACCGGAGGAAAGTTAGAGTCAACTATTAATGATGCCGAGAATCTGACAATGGAGCTTGCCATAAAAGCCGGAGAACATTTGGATGATTTTGCATCTCTCAAAGATTTTATTTACTCTCAAAAAAAGGAGATCATTTCCGGAGAAACGGGAGCGTTTAACGTATATATAGCAGGGTCGGATTTTTCGATCATTCCTGATTTCGTGATGCCGGAGGGCTATGTGACCACTGAGAGAGTCTGGTATCTTGGGGCACTTAAGAATAAAGGGAAAGCTTATGTTTCATCACCTTATCAGGATGCCATGACCGGAGAGATATGCTATTCCGTTTCTGTTATGTTAGGAGACAAAGATACTGTTATCGCGGTCGATTATACACTTGAAAATATCAGAAATTATATATCACAGATGTCGGATAAGGCATATGAATCGGTTATAGTTACCGATGAAGGCATGATCGCCGGATGCAGTGATGATTCAAAGATAGGAAAGAAACTGGTTGATGAAATGCCTGATTATGCAGGAATATATGCCAGTGCCAAAAATAAATCCGGAGTAGCTACAGGCAGGATAAAAGAGGGCCTGTTTCATGAAGAACTGTTTGCTACCGGTTCAGGTAACGGATGGTATCTTATAGTAAAAGTAAGTGACTGGGAACTGTATAAATCTTCATATATCCAGCTATCCGTTACGATCATATTGTCATTGGCACTTTTTGCGGTGATAATAATGCTTTACCTTGCATCGGTCAGAAACAGGGAAAGAGCGGAAGAGGCATTTTTATCAAGAGAAGAGTTCCTTTCTCATATTACCACACAGCTCGCAGAACCTTTAGGACGTATTCTGGATCGCTCAAGCAGGGAAAATTACGACAACAGTGACGATTTTGAAGAAGATATGGCCTCTATTCATTCCGCAGGAGAGTCTCTTTCGGAAATGATGAGCCAGTTGATGTCTTATAAGAGCATTGTCCTTTCCAATGAAAAAGAAAAAATATCCGAAAGCGGACATGTCAAAGGAATGGATAAGCGTTTCAGGACGATAATTATTGTTATTATGTCAATAGTTATGGTGCTGAGTCTTTACACAAGTGTATCATCCGCATACCAGTCGGCTGATGCAAATTTAAAAAAAGATGCCGGTAATTACGAATTCAAATTATCCGAGTGGATCAATACACAAAAGAGTATCCTCGATATGTTTGTAAGCACGATCTCAACCAATCCCGAAATGCTGGATGATTATGAAGGCACGGTTTCATATCTTAACGATATTACGCTTCAATATCCGGAGATTTCCGTTACTTACATGACTAATCCGAAACTCAAGCATACGGTATATATGAGTAACGGATGGGAGCCGGACGATAACTGGAAGGTCGAAGAACGACAATGGTACATAGATACCATGGCTTCCAAAGCCGGATGGAGTATTTCGGCGCCTTATTATGATGAGCAGACGGGAGGTTATTGCCTTACCATTTCAAAAATAGTTTATGATGCCAAAACAGAAGAATTTTTAGGTGTCTTTGGTATAGACTTTTTCATGGATAAGCTGGTTAATATTTTAGGTGACAGCTATTCCGAAAACGGTTATGCCTTCCTCGTGGATCCGGACGGAGAGATAATCAACCATCCATACGGAAGCTATCAGATGACACAGGATAATTCCACAAACGTAGCAGATCTTCCGTACGGACAGATAACGACGGACGGGCAGACTACAGAATTGTTTAAGGATTATGACGGATCGCATAAGATAGTCATTGCCACCAGGAATAAGGATACCAACTTTTCCGTATATGTGGTTTCGGATGTGATGAATTTCTACGGAAAGGTTATATTATACGGAGTTATCTGTATTTTGGCATTCCTGTTTTGTATTATCCTTGTGTACAGATTGCTTACG
>JAILKW010000133.1 GCA_024693455.1 Lachnospiraceae bacterium | reverse complement strand
GTATAGTCCGTGGTATCTCCATACCGCATATATCACACAAAATCTTGGTTCTGGATTTAATTTTCATTCCTTATCCTCACTTTCGCCATAACCAACCACCTGCTCCGCAAGCCTTCCGATATCAACCACTTTTTCTTTAGGCTTAACAAGCATGGGCGCAAAATTACTATTAGCTATTATTTGCTCATAAGCATATACCTTGGCTTTTAGTTCTCCCATTTCTGCATCATGATTATCAAGTGCGTATTGACGTATAAGCAATTCAACATCTTTGAAATACTCATTACTGATTACAGGGAAATATTCAGTCCTCCCAAAAACATCAGATGGTCTTTTCAACCCTTTTAATTTCTGTAACAATTCCTCTAGTGTCATTCGCTTACCTCACGTTTTGCCTTTTCCTTCATCTTCCTTATTTTTTCTGCATCTTCTAACCCCTGTTCATATCCATGCTCAAAAGTTAAAAGTCTTCTTCCTATTAGAGCTAATAAAACATAAACCAGAATCAGAATTATAGCTATAATATAATCATTTTCTGTCATGTGTCCCCCCTCCTTGTCCAGAATGTGAATTCCAATATCATGCAATTTGTTGGTTCATCACTGTGGACCTCGATATTATCCATAAACTTATCATCAATAATTGATGTGATCTGCCTCAATAGCTTATGCTTTGCATATTCAAGGACTTGGTCACTGTCCTCAAGCATGAGCCTGTCCCTTTGAATAGCTGTCCTGACCACATTCATCTGGAGCTCACCCTTGGCAAAAACAGGTGTTATTGTGGACGTTTTGGGTTTTTTTGCCTTGTGCATCTCATCATAAATCCAACGTACAAATATCGGCACAATCGCTCCAATACAAAAAGAAATTATGAATACAATATACTGAGTTGTCATATTATCCTCCTAATCATTAATTTGGTGCCACCTTGTCCAATCCAGCCTAACCTTGCAGCATGGACAGCGCTCAATATCAATCTCATTTTTTATGTGATATCTTGGGATATCCATAATGTTGAATTCATGGTCACAATTTGGACATATTGGATCATCCATGAGCCCTATGAAGTCAACGCTATATATCACTGAGTCTCTCTCTGATATATAATCTGATATTGATATCTGTCCCTTGATCTGCTTCATAATTTACTGAGAGGACAATCTTCACAGATTGCCTCAAGCTCTTCATTGCTTATATGTCCACTACTTGCCTTTTCAAGGTGCTTGCAAATTTCCTCACAACAATCCTCTTTGAACTTTTCAATCTGTTCCCTGATGGTCATGTCAAACGGATTGTTGCGCCTCATGTTGTTATATATTTTTATATCATCCCTCATCTGCTGCCTCCTGATTGCCATAATTAATTGACCTTGGGACTCTCTCAATGGTCAGTGTCATCCTTGGTTCCTCATAATATTTATCAAAATATCCTTTGACCAAAATCATGGCATTATCAATAGTCATGTTTGATGCAAGGATTGTATTTCCATCTAACACTGTATAGAGTTGCTCTTCCATTTCTTCAATCCTCCTTTTTATCACTTTTTAAGAGCGTTTACTGCCTGTCGTCTTTCGCTCCTGTCACTCAGCTTGTCTGCTATTATCGCCAAGGACTTGGCAATATCTAAAAGAACAACAGTTCTGTCATATCTAATGCCTTTGTCCTCAAGGTCTTTCAGTGTTTTGACCAGCATATTATTTTCTTCAAGTCTGCTCATGTGTCAGTCTCCTCTCTCAGTCAATAGTATCCACATCATAAGGAATCCACATCTTTGGATTGTAGTTGAGTTTATAGTGGTACTTGCTTACATCTGTATCATCTGTGATATCTTCAATCACATAGGTCACATTGTCAGATAATCCAATAAAATGCTTTTTGTATTTGCCATTTTCATCCTCAACAATAACCTCAAGCTGATTGTCTTGTGTATCTGCTGTGATGGACATTTTGCCCGTCATCTGGAAAAGGACATCACCTTTTAGGCAATTAATGACTGTGATCTGCCTTATCACATTAAAATTGTCCGCCTCTTGAGTCAGGTTATAATTAACCCTGTCGGCTTCAACCTCACAACCACTCAGAATCATCATGCTCACAAGTAATACACATATTATTTTTTTCATTCCTCACCCTCCTTATAGGTTTTCAAAAATGCTTTGGAGCTTTTGGATTTCATTTGTCACGAATTCCTTGAAATCGCCAATCAGCTCATCTGAATATTGTTGCAAGCGCTTATCTACGTGACCTGCTGTTACAAATGCAACCCAGTGCCCGTCATCCATTGTTCTTTTAAGCTCCTTTAATACTTCAATGTCATGAGATACATTATCAGCATGCTCAAATGTCTCAATTGTCATAAGTTACCTCCTTAATCTTCATCAATCGTCACTCGTCGGATCTTCTTGGGAAAAATTGAAATTGTGAATGAAAAATCATACTCTCTGCGACCGGCTTTCAATATTTCATGCGCTCCATTAGATTTGGCTTTGACAATTTCAGGATAATCCCTCTCCTCATCTGGGCTTGCAACTCCATGCATAAAAACCTCACCTGTCTTATCATCCAAAATCTTATATTCTGCTTTAATCATTGGCCTCCCTCTCACCATTCTTGCCAAATCTGCCCCTCACTGTGATGGTCAGATTCTCCTCATCAACTACTGCATCATATCTCTCAACTGCCATCTGGTTGAGAATCTTGGACAGCTCATCCATGTTGTTGCACTTGATAACATCACCCTTTTTCAGGTCCATCTTTTTCATCATTTTTCTGATAATCCTCCATTTTCGTGATTGCTATAATTGCAAATAAATAACCGAGTGACACCACAGCGAGTATTATTGATAGTGACAATATTGTGATACATACAATTAATTCATCACTCATCCGGCTCCTCCTTATGTAGTTTCACCTCTGACCTTGCATGTCCCCTCCAAAGTTGACAATGTGATGGTCGTTTTGCCCGGATTGAATTCTCCAACGAGCTTGCATCCTCGGCAAAATGGCTTGGGAGGTGTTTTCTCATGCCAATTCCTTAGGTATAGCCAATATCTGCCACATGCCCATCTATATCTGCCATTGTCATCCTTGAAAGCATACTGCTTAATCGGACATCTCGTGCAATCTTTGATCATTGGTATGTCAAATATTAGTGCCATCACTCACCTCCCACATTTCAAATTCATCCATTGTTATGACTTTAGCCTTGAGCCCTAAATCATACCTCTCGCCTAGCTTCTCCGATTTAAAATAGACAGTGCATCCATTGAACAGAATCACTCTTAATGGATGCCTTTGAGCTTTATTAATAATGCTCCAATATCTTTTGCAAAAATTATTCCATGCCCAGTCTGCTTGCATCATATTGGGGCACACAATTATGATGTTCTGGTCCATCATGTGACCACCTCCCCCTATAGGCTCGATTTTAAGGATCTTGATTCCATTCATCCTCCTCTGGATCATCCGCACAGATTGCAGCATGTCATCCGCTCTGATGTACACTGTGCGGTGATTCCCGGAGCTTATGAGTTGTATTTGGTATAGCTTTTTCATACTTTGAGCCTCTCTTGCCCGGGCTGACCCGGTGATATAATCTCCTCTTTGAAAAGAAACTGTATGATCTTATATCCAGCGCTGCCGGCTCTTGACCCTGATTCCTTTGTGCTTGGATCCAAAGGGTATCTGTACTCATCAATGATTATCTGGATGATAGACTTGAGGATTTTCTTGCAGTCTGCATCAGATAATATCTTGTCAGTCCTTTTCATCTCTATCCTCCTTGCATGGCAGATAGTCATATAAGACCCTGTCATATTCCTGAGGATCAAACCAAGGAAATTGACATCTCAGCTTGCCTGTTTCGCTCATCTTGTAATATCCGCACCTGTCACACCTTGTATATATAGTCTTTTGCTCAAGTGATGTTGATTTATATGCTGGCCTAGTCATTGCCTTTGACAGCCCTCTTGGCAGCCTTTCGTGATCTGCCTCCCATAAGAGCTGGTCAAAAGCCAAATTGTGGCTGTGTTTCAGCTTTGATGCTTGTGCTTTTGGTCTGTCCATCTCCCTCCTCTCTGCCTCAGGGACTAGCCCTGAGGCTTATTTCCCGTGATATAAATTACCTGAGAGGTAATTTGGTTGCGTCAAACTTGCGTATGACTTGCGTGTGAGTTGCGTCATAAATACTCAAAACCTTGTGGCAGTTTCCCTCTGTCTTTATCAGCGTTTTGAACTTCTGAATCCCTTAGAGCATCAGCTTTTCTGTCTTTGGCCTCTTTGGTGAGTCTCTTTGCTTTGGCTTTATCCCATTTTTGATAGATAACATCTGTTTGGGATATGTCGGGATAATATCTCTTGAGATATCCCACAGCCACATCAAGCATCTGCTGCCTATTTGTGGAATTGTCCAATTTGTCATGACAAGACCGGCAAACTGTTATGATGTTCTGAGGGACTCCAAGTCCCCCATGAGATCTTGGGATGACATGTGCCTCAGGGAGACCAGGAGCACCACAAAAAATGCATCTCTCATGGTCTCTCTCATAGACTATGAGCTTGACCTCTTTGGGAATGGCACATGCCTTTGTCCTTTTGTGCATCATACTTTGAGCTCATCATCCGACTTGTGCTTGATCTTTACATGCAGATAAGCATCAGCATCCATCCAAATGGACACATTCCTTGCTCCCAGGGTAAATGCTGCCCTGTCAATGTCATAGCTTTGCACAAGCTCAATTGTTTCTTTGATGAAATCTCCCATATTCTCATCAAAGTGCTTTTTTAGATAATTCTCAATCTTTTCCCTCCGTGATCTCTTGCGTCTTTCCTCAGATGCTTTTTGACAGCCGCATCTATCCGCTGCTATCTGGTCAAGCTCTTCCTGTGTCTCAACCGGATAGGATGTCTTGATCATCACACCTTGTCCACAGTATGGACAAAAGCCCTGAGCCTCAAACTCTTTCTCATTTTCCATGTTTTTCCTCCTGTTTTAGTTTATTTTCAAGCTCTATCTGCCCGGCAAATGTGACTGCATGGCCTGATAGCTGTCCTTGAATCTGTCTCCATAGGTCCTCATGGATCAGCTCTCCATTGAGTCTGATCTTGTGCCAGTTATTGTTTTTCCAGCGCTGAGTCCAGCCATTCGCAAGACTGTTTCTGACAAAATCATCTGAAATGTATATTTTGATGACCGCTGGCCTGTTGAATCTGCCCAGAGCTTGACTCAGTGCTGTGAGGACAGCTCTTTTTGTGGTTGCATTGTTGATACAAACAGTGCCATCTCTTCTCTGTATGGTCCCATTGTTTTGCACACACACAATTGACCACTTTGCCTGTGCTGTTTTGAGCCTTGCCGGATTCTTGGTTTGTCCCTTGATATAGATTTCTGTCAGCATTCATTTGGCTCCTTTTTTTCTAAAAATCTTCTTGATTGACTCCCAGATGCCAACATGTCTGCTGCCTTTTTGCTCACTTATAGGCTCAGGACGTTTTGGCGGTTCCGGCTTTTTTCTCTTCCTGATCATGTATGACTGATATTTCATGAATATAAAATCATTGAATCCATTGACCACAGAGTCCTCAATGAGGTCATAGCCTTTTGGCACATATGGATCATCATCAATCTTGCCTGTGACAATCCTTGACTTGACCACAGGTTCCTTGAGATTGCGTGATCTGTGGTATTTTGAGCGCCCTTTGGTCTGCTCTTCCTTGGTCTCCACTTTGGTGAAATAGTCTGCAAGGTCCTTGTATTCACCCTCCTCATACATCTGGGATATCTTGATATGATTGCCCCAGACTTTGGTAATCTCTCTTAGGAGTAGTGGATCACCCTCAACAACCATGTGATGGTGGAGCGCTTCTCTTTTCTTGCCTCGCTCTGTTATTGCTATATACTTGAACTTTTTGACTTTTTTGATTCGTCTTGTCATCTTGCGGAGGAACTTCTTGAGATTTTCCTCTGCCTCATCATAGGTCTGTGGCCTGTTATCCTTGGGATAATCAAGTGTTATATGATATCCAAGGTCAAAATTGAGAATCATCAATAGCTGGAGCTTTTCTGCTCTTTTGCGTCTGTTATATTTTGCCATGGCCTCAGGAGTCTCTCTGAGTTTTTGCTTTCTCCTCTTCCCGGGAGCGCCAAAGGCTCTTGGTGCATAGTTAGACACGAGCACAACATCACCAGCTATGGTCAACTTATTAACATACATGTCGCACACTCCTGTCATATTTTTTTGGTATTAATTCACTTTGTCGCTAACTTTAATATTTTTAATCGCTCCATTAAAAGTCCATCAAATAGCCTTTTTAATGGTTTTTAGGATGGGAGTGTGTTATAATAATCAAAGAGGTTCTCCCCTCTAATACAATAAAAACTTTTGTTACACTCCCACCACGCAGCTTGCCCCCAACAAGCTGCTTTTTCTTTACCCATCTATGAGCATGTTGATGATTCTGACACGCTCATCCTTTGGAATTCTTAGTGCCACCATGATCTCACTCATCTTGCCCATCGGGATCAGCTCTGGATTGTCAAAATAATTGATGATTGTTGCATGAGACCCGATTGTTGTGAGTGATCTGAGCTTTTCTTTAGAGGTAATATTCCGCAGCTTCATATATCTGCAAAGCTCCGCCTCAAAGATGACACCTTTTTTGGTCTGTGCCTTACTCATAATGTGTCCCCTTGTTATGTTGTTGTGAATTGTTTGAGATTCTCCCTCACTCAAGTCTGCTCCATGGCTTTCCCAGAGCGAGGAAAAACAGACAGAATGTATCTGAAATAGATTGTCAGAATGCCCACAATCTGCTATACTGTGGGCTGAGATTGTACCCGTCAAAATATAATCTCAGCCCCCGAAAAGACTTGTGTTACCAGCACAGGTCTTTTCACTTTCCATGAATGCGCTCATATTCAGCGCTCCTTGTCAGTACGTCATCAACATAGTCTGTAATAAATCCATTTTCTTTGTAAATTTCCACAGCATCCCATCCGGCGCCTGAATACAGCAACAAGATGATTGGATCATCATCACCATAATTTTCAAAGAGCTCTGCAAGGAGATCTGCTGCCACCTTGATGTTTGGATATGCAGTCAACATGTCATCCTCTGTATATCCATATTTCTTCATTCGGTCTGCATGGACCTTGACATTGACTTGCATCAGTCCGTAACAGCTTTTATTTTTTACATCTGGAAAAAATCTTGATTCGTAATAAGCGATAGATTCAAGTAATTCGGGGCAAATACAAAATTCAGCTCCGATCTCGTCAAAATACTCTCGATACTCATCAGGGATTCCATCATCATATGATATGGTGGCCTTTGTTTGCTTGGCCTGTGCGGTGATGGCTGGGATAGAACACCCAAAAAAGAAAATTCCCCAACTTAAAGATAAACAAATAACCCTTTTGATTCTGCCTCTTAGCTCCCTAGGCAGAGGATGCCATTTTATTTGCATCTTTTCCTCCCTATTCAGTTGGCACGAAATCATTTGGCTTCTTGCCAATGAAATCGCAAATTGATAGAAATTCGCTTGCTTTCATTTCGGTTTTCATTCTCATGATTTCGGACATTCTGTGCTTGCGGATGCCAGCTGCACTTGCAATTGCAGATTGCTTGATCCCATGAGAATCAATCCACTCGCTCAGCGCCCTTTGAGCTTCCAAGCCTCTTGTTGTCGTGGCTTCCAATGATTATCACCTCCCATTTTTTGTTTTGCGCAAAAAACTTATGTATTAATGCTAGCACTCATTAATTGTGATTGCAAGCATAAGTTTATGAATTATCGACACACCTGTGTTTTTTTGTTAAAATATAGGTGTATACTATTATTTTTTTTATAATTTGTAGTTGCGTAAAACCTAAAACTATGTAACATATTTTTAATCAAAGGAGACATAATGAACATTGACATCGAATCAAATAATATCCAGAAAAAAGTCCAACGGCTCCTAGGCTATAACATACATATGCTCAGGATGATGAGAGGTTATTCTCAAAAATCTGTTGCTGACAAACTGGAAAAGTCTCCAAATGCTGTTTCTAACTGGGAGCTGGGAAACACAAGTCCATCCGTTGATGATCTTTTGAAACTCTGTGACATGTTTGAGGTAACACCAAATCAGATTTTGGGGACAGATGAATGTCCAGAGCTTCAAGCATATATTGATCAGACTGAAAACCTTGTCAGCAAAGTCGAGGAACTTAAAAAGCAAAAAAGAGAAATTGAAAAACAGCTAAAAACCTATAGTCAAAAGATAAATCGCAAGAAATAATCCTTGCGGTTTATTTTTTTTGCTCTTTTCGGATCATTATCACAAATTTGACATAATGATAATTTTTGTGTATTGTCAAAGTGATAAACAAATTTTGAGAGGAGATAAAAAATGAATCAAAACGACACATCAAAGAGATTGAGCTTGTTGATTGATTACCTTGGAATTAGCCAGAGGGAGCTTGCCCAAAGATCAGGCCTCACAGAGTCTGCTATGTGCCACTATATCAAAGGTGACAGAATCCCTCATGCTGATGCCCTGATCAAAATTGCAAAGGCAACAGGAGTCAGGACTGATTGGCTTTTAGGCCTTGGATCTGACAATGCAATTATTTGGATTTCAAGGGAGTTAATAAATGGCTAGTGCAAAGAAATTACCATCAGGAGCTTGGAGGACCAGAGCCACCAAGATTATTGATGGAAAACAGGTGCGAAAATCATTCACTGTCCACCCGGATGAATGTGGCGGAGATTGGAGACAGGCAAAAGCAAAATCAGAGTCAATGGCTCAGAACTGGCTTTTTGATACAAAAGAGGCACAGCTGCACACATCAGTTGAAAAGGCAATGCAGATCCACATTGACTCACACTCTGCTGTATGGAGCCCGTCAACATTGGCTGACTTTGTCAAGATGCCCAAATATTTTAATAATATCAAACATATGGACTGCATGGATGTTGACTCCATGACTCTCCAGCAGATAATCAATCAATGGGCCTTGGATGGACTGTCCAAAAAAACCATTGCCAACCGGATCAATTTTTTGAGAGGTGCTCTTGAGCTTGCTGGCAATGACACAGTGTTCAAGCTTAAATATCCCAAGTACGCTCCACCAAAACTTGACCCACCTCAGCACTCAGAATTTAAAAGACTTCTGGAGATGGCAAGACCTGAGGAAAAGCTTTTCATTGTTTTGGCTGGCCTCTATACTCTCCGCAGAGGTGAGATTGCTGGACTATGCGGAGAGGATATCCTTTGGGATATGCGATCAATTTTTGTTCATACGGACAGGGTCAAGAATAAAGACAGGGAATGGGTCAGAAAAGAGATGCCCAAAACAGCTCAATCAATCCGCAGAATTGAACTTGCACCTGAGGTCATGGACATGATTCCCCATGTCGGACCCAAGGATTATGTGATTGAGCTGACTCCTGATGCTATCACAAGGAGATTTGAGAAACTCAGAGCCAAGGCATGTGTCACATGTCGTTTCCATGATCTCCGTAAATATGCAGCCTCAATCCGTTCTGAAATAATGCCGGCAAAATATGTTGAGGCTGATGGTGGTTGGAAACCTGACTCCAAAGTTTTAAAGAACATTTATGATAAACCATTTCAAGACTCAAGGCAAGATTATTCAAAGAAAATCAATAATAAGATTATTGAGGATTATGGTGAGCAGCTTGGATGATAAGGAGAATAAAATGAGAACATTTAAAAGAATCAAACTTGACCCACCAAAGCAATCTGATTTTAAAAGACTTCTGGAGATGGCAAGACCTGAGGACAAGCTTTGTATTGCATTATCTTCCCTTTATGGTCTGCGCAGAGGTGAGATTGCCGGACTGTGCGGTGATGATATTCTTTGGGATAAACATTCAATCATTGTTCATTCTGACAGGATCAAGACCAAAGACAGGGAATGGGTCAGAAAAGAGATGCCCCAAGACTCAAAGTCAATCCGCAGAATCGAACTTGCACCAGAGGTCATGGACATGATCCCTCATGTTGGTCAAAAGGATTTCGTGATCAGACTGAATCCTGATGGTATAACATATAGATTTGAGCGCCTCAAAGAAAAGGCAAAAGTCACCTGTCATTTTCATGAGCTCAGAAATTATTCTGACTCAATCCGTTCTGAAATCATAGGATCATAAGATTTCCAAAATAACATTTTCCAAAAGTCCATATATCGTAAAGTGGTCGTGTCCACTTTCGTGTCCACTTCAATGTCTTTCATTCATATTTTTAAATCTAAAATATAGACTTGTAAATCTAATAAAAAGCAAAAGAAAATCAGCAACCATGCGGTTTTGAACACCTAACCCACATGATTGCTGATTTTTTAAAAATAAGCTGCTGACGGGAATCGAACACGTGACTTTCTCTCTGAAACCATAGATTTTATGCGATTCTTGATTTTTCGTGTCCACTTTCGTGTCCACTTCAAGCTAATTACCCATTAACATCTCATTAATTATTTTTTGTATCTGGTTATAATCATAGCCAGCTCTTGTCAGGAGATCTCTCCGGGATGGTTTAGTGTTTTTAGTTCCCCACTTTCCCTGAATAACTTCCTGAGCGATTTCCTCATTGGTCTTTTTGTTGGCAACCAGATTCACAATCCCGTCAAAATCCACATCAAGGTCAACATTGCCTGTTATCCCGTTGACATGGCCTTTTGATGAATATTGCCAAGCAACTGCTTGTGAGTAGCTTGGCTTTAGTTTTGAGGTTGCATGATATTCACCGATGTCGTTTTTGGGATATCTGGCGATCCAAAAGTCATAATCCTTTTTCAGGTCCTCATGGATCAGATTCTCATACCATGTTTTATTGCAATAAATGCCGACATAATACCCGGCATTTTTGAATAAATCTGCATAGATATCTGTTATCTGCTTGATACGATTCTTGCCAAGCGCTCTCAGGCTCTCGGATTCATAGTCAAGCCAAATGCCATACTCCAAATGCCTCCCATTCAGATGTCCAAGGAGAGCCTTGGCATCACCAACAGGATCAGCAATGGATTTGCTCCCAACGAAAATATATACACCTCGTGAAATCCCATACAATCCACAATGCATATAATTTCGCTCAAATGTCTCATCAATCCTGTGGGATTGTGCCTCATATTGACATTTCATGATGCAAAATTTCTTGGAATCAGCTGCGACTTTTTTCCAGTCAATTTTGCCTTGATAATGTGATACATCAATCCCAAAGACATGACTCATGGCATTTTCCCTCCTTTGATCTGCTCAAGTGTTTGAGTGACTTTGTCATAACCAACCATTGCACCGATCCAGATGGAAAAAGCCATTAGTATTATACACATAATATTGGGAGCGTCAAAAGGCAAGTTTAAAAAAATGTATGCAATGATGGTCCCACCAATTCCTGTGACTCCAGCACTGACTAGCGCCAAGATGTTTGATGATATCTCACCAAATGCCTTTTTGAGTGCCTCTGTGAAAAGAGAGGCAACTGTTGAGCAGATGGCAAAAAGAAATAAAAAAAGTGATAATGTCATATTTTTTCCTCCTTATTTTTCAGATAAAAAATTATGGAGATCTTCTTTGGCCTTTTTAAGGCTGTCAGACATTTCCTTGTGTTCTATCAAGCAGTATTGGATTTCAAACTCAATTAGTGCCAGCGTTGAATGGAGCAGCACTTTGATTGACTCATCATGTTTTCTGAACTTATCTTGACCATGATTGAGAGATTCTTTGATGTTCTTGACCTCAACCTCAAGTGCTGTGACACGCTGGTCAAGTGTGTCATGAGGCTTTTTGGTGAACTTAAAAAGGGCATATCCTAGCACACACAGATTTGCTCCAGACAAGATCAGAGTCAAAATGGATTGAATTGTTTGAATCATTTTTGCCTCCTGTGAAAAAAGGAGCCATCAAAAATGATGACTCCTTTGCTTACATTTTTTAATCTGGCAAAATTGAAGATCGCTCTGTCTCTGCTTCTGGCTGTGGTCTGTGGTCAACTACTTCTCTATATCCTGTATCGCCACCAAGAATACGACCATACTCGTCAAGAATCTCAACAACTGCATAAAGAACATCGGCTGCATTGTGATAGGATGAAAGTGTCTGATGAAAGGCAACTTTTGCTCTATCTTCAGCATTATCTCCTTCATAAACCCCTATTGTTGTTCCATCCTGTTCCTTGTCATTTGTAAGAATCTTTACTAAATAGAATTTCATTTTTTCCCTCCTTTTATTTGAGTCCACATACCTTTGTAAATATTATGTTGCTTGTGCTTGTATTTGCTGCGTAAATCTGTGTTCCGGTATTGTTTACGCCCATTGTAGTATCGTCATTGTACCATGCTCTCCGTCCCCAAAGTGCTGATGATGTAAGCTTAGCGGTTGGGAATAACTGACATTTACCAACGGCATCCGTCATTTTCTTTAAAGCCTCTACTTCAACACAAATTGCATTTATGTCTGTATTTGAGCTATCTTTAGTTGGCTTGTAGTATATTTTAATAAATGTAAAATTACTAATACTCTGGCTTAATGTAATGCTGCTAGAAGCCCAAGCACTTGATGGTGCTGAATTTGTCCATAAATCAGTTTCAGTTAGACTTCCTCCACCTTTTTTCTTTAACTGACATAATTTCTGTGCCATTTAGTCCACCCCCTCTATCTGAATATAGAAAGTGTCTGATGGAACAGCACTTGCATACAGATACATTGTCGTTCCGTCTATCGTCACATACTGTAACAAATCGTAAGCGGTCTGTTGTGCCGTTGTCGGTAAGCCCGTTCCGCTGCTTGTCGAAATATCAACACTAGGGCTGTCCACATATACATGAGATAGACTGATAGACTTTTTATAGAGTGTTGTCCCACTCTGAGAACTTGTGTCTGTACTCCATGAGCTTGTGTTTACTGTCTTGCGTGTTATCTTATGCTTATTAGTTATTGTGTCACTTAAAGTCTTGCCCTGTCTTGCATCAAGGACAGATCCACTTGCGGTCGTTGTCAGATTGTTGGCAATAGCTGATGTGTTTACTTTATTCGCTAAAGCTGTATTTAACGAATCTGTTACTGTGAAGACTCCCCCTGACTCAACCAAATCTGTGCTATTCTGCGTAACTGCGTTAGTGCTTGCCTTATATGCTGCTGTGCCAAGTGCCACATTGACCCACTTGCTCTGAGTTCCGTCATACTTGAGAAAATCTCCACTTGCAAGGTTTGTGATCTTGATGTCCTTGAGGTCAGAGACATTGAGACTTGCAACAATGAGGCCAGTTGCATCAACTGTGATTGTGACTCCGTCCGGCATGACAAGACCGGGAGTGTCTGTGGTTGCAATACTTGCGCTGGAGCCAAATGGCTGCCAATATGTCATGCTTATATCTTCTGAGGGTCTCATTCCAACGCTTGCCTGTCGTGCAAGATATGCCTTGTCACCCTCAGAAACAAGGTCAAGCATTTCATATGATGTCAAATTAGTCCATTCACCTTTGGGAACAATTAAAACTCTTCCAGCACTAACCATTTTCTCCTCCTTGTGTTACAATCTCATACTCAAGATTACCTGTTGTCTGATTGATCTGGAGCCGGATTCCTGAGTTAATGTCATAGTACAAGCAACCATCACTATAATTGATCATGATGTTGAGTCCTGTCAGTCTGTCTGTGACTGATTGCAAAAGCTCTGCTGCCTGATCTTTGATTGTATTGGTTGCATCTCTTAAAGATGCAGCAACGTTTGCATAATGCTTGGCATTGTTCTCATATGTTTCATCATTGCTGCCAACAGGCACATTATCAATCTTGCCGACTGCCCAAGCCTCAGCTCTACCTTTATAATATTTACTATTGTTTTCATATGTTTCATCATTTGACGGAACATCAGACCCCTCAAACGTTCCACGTGCCCAAGCTTCTGAGCGCCCTTTGTAATATTTGGAGTTGTCCTGATATCCATCCTGACCAGATTCAACAGGATTGGCTGCTCTTGTACCTTTTGCCCATGCTTCTGCATCAAAAGAAAATCTCTGAGAATCCTGTTGATACTGATCAGCATGTGCCTCTGACAGCCTTATCTCTGCAAGATAATCTGTCCTGAGCTGTTCCTCACCAATTGAATGACTGACAATTGATGCTGTGACTATTCCAAGAGGTGAGACTGACAGAGCAACTGTTGCTGTGTTCTCAAATTCATTATTCTGGATGAGACTTGAGAGGTTGACCCTTGCCACAGTTCCGTCATTGAGATACAAAAGGAGATCCTGTGACTCATAGTCATAACCAAAATTGATAGCAAGTTTTCCAAGTGTTGTCTGGATTGTGACCTCTGCACCATTTTGCTTGGTGATGGTGATCACACCTGTTTCATCGTCAACATTAATGCTGGCGATCAAGTTATCAACAACAGTGACGCTTGCCTTTTGTGTGTCTAGATCAATGACCCTGTCATCAATCTCATCAATGGCAAAATCCATCCTGTTGAGATTTGACTCATTGAGCGGAGTCTCTTCTGATGGGTAATTTTCCCAGTTTATTCTGGAATATGTTTTTTGCATTTCGTTTCCTCCATGCTTTTTTATTCTTCAATAACTTTGACCTCATTCTGGAATGGGATCTCATCCGGGATTTCTCCTGAGCTCTCATTTGGATCTGACATCTGGGCAAGCTCTGCTGTTGTCCTCTGAGCTTCTGCCTCACTTTGCTGCTGAATAGCCTTGTTTGACGCTCTCTCGCAGTTGTACATTGCCGATTCAAGCGCCAAGCGCCTTGCCTCCAGAGGGATGTCATCATATGTGTTTACAAGTGCAATGACCTCATCCAAAAATTGTCTGATTCTTAAATCCATAATTGCCCCTTTTTTTGTTTTAATACCTTTTAACATATCGCCTATCAAGCAGCGTATACAAATTAGTGTAACCTGATCCGTCATAGATTGATATTGACCCAGTCCTCAGTGATCCACAAGTGATCTGGCCTTGCAGAGCATTGTTGACTGCTGTTGTCACCTGAGAGGCTGTGATATATCGTGCGTTGATATAATTGACTGTTGCCCTGACTGCATTGAGCTCAGTGATTGATGCTTTCTGAGCCACCAGATTGTTTGTATTCACGAGTTGTGCATTGACATGGGCAATAGTGGCATTTGTTGCGTTTAGCTGCTCAATGGTGGCCTTGGTAGCAACAACAGACTCAATCTGAGCATCTTTGGCAACAAGGTTATCACATCGAACATTGACCGCTTGCACTTGATTTGCTCTTATGCTTGCCTCATTGTTATCAGCGTTGCGCCTTGCATCTGCCTCAGCGTTTATCTGAGACTGTCTTGTGCTTGCCTCAGCGTTTATCTGAGACTGCCTTGTGTTGGCCTCATTCGTGATCTGGGTCTGCCTTGTGTTTGCCTCATTCGTGATATTCTGAGCATTTGCATTGGTCTGAGCTTGCAAGTCGGGAACATAAACAGGTTGATTTTTGTCTCCCGGTGCTTTATATGCATCAGTGATTGCTTGGATTCCCTTGAGGGTCCTTGACAGCACATAAGCTCTGATGATTGAGAGCCTTGCTGTCATCAGGACAAAATCACCACACTCAACATAAGGCAGTCCCACACAGTTGACATTAGATGGTGTATACCATAGGCCTTGGACTGTGTTGTATAAGTTACGAGCAACAGCATTGAGGCTTGCCTGAGCCAGTCCCCACACAAGTGGGTTGTCTTTTAGAGTAAAGACATTTGATCCTGACCCGGCTGTTGCCACGATAGCACCACTCTTTGCTACAATCTGCACCTTGTTGATTGATGCAACTCTATAATTTTCAAAAGATATCTTTGTATAATGCGCTTTGAGTACATTGTCCACTGCATTCTCATCAGATGGATATATATCCTCTGCCGGATATAGATCCTCTGCCGGATATAATGCCTCTGCTGCCTCAGTCAGATGGACATACTCAAAGCGACCTGTCCTTGAGATCCTACCAAAGCGCCCATTGAGCTGACAGATTGCTTTAATGATCTTTGCACCCATGATGACCTTGTCCTCAATGGTCTTTTGAATGGTCACACCATCATTTGTCAGATAATCTGCAACCTGAGTGACTCCAACCCTTTGGAAAAAGCTGTTCCTGAATGCTTGGACTGTCATGGGGAATGTCAGTGAGTTATACCATGATGTGACATCTGTTTTGTTGATCTTAAACAGAGCATCATATGCACGTATAACTGCGGTGTATTCCTCATGTGTCTGGTTTGTAACTTCTGATATGTAGCCTCTAAAAAGAGGAATTGTCTCAGTGTTATCTGCTTTAATATCAGCCTCAATCCACATCCCCTCCAGCGTATCATCAACCAAGGTGAAAACCTCGATTTTCAGGGACGATGATATGCAGCCTTGGAATGAGAGATTCTCGCTTGATTCAATCGCCTCTTTTAGCTCCAGAGATTCTGAGACAATATCCTCATTTGTCAGAGTGATGTTTGCATCAGGAATCCTGATCACAATCTCTTTGTGTGATGCATCACTCTTATATGCATTTTTTGTGTCCTGTGATACTTTGATCATCACTTTTCCTCAAGTTTTACATCAAAGGGCTCCACATACTCAAAGAGCCCATCTGTCTGCATGATCTGTGGCACATAATCCAAAAAAGCGTTGATTGTTGAAACCTCTCCTGACATGTTGTCATAGACAGTACATGGGATTGTAAAATTGGTTGCTGATCTGTGCTCCTCAACAAGGTCCTGAAAAGATGCAAAGTCTGCAACATCAGCAAATACAAGCTTGAATGTCCCTGAGATCTTATTCCTCAGGAATCTCTTGTGAGTCTGCTCATTTGCATCCTTATACGTCTTATAGACAGGCAAATTGTTGACTTTCCACGTGTTTTGTACCACATGACCAGTGAGGTCTGTTGTACCAATTTTGAAAAGTAAAGTGATTGCCATGATTCACCTCTATGCAAAAGCACTTTCTCCGTTCATTCTGCGGTAAACTCTGTTCTGGTCCCTCATCACGTTGAAAAGACCCTCAGCATCACCCTCCAGAGTGACATTGACATTGGAACCATCTGCAAGCTGTGGCAGATATTCCTCCATCAGTGCAAGGAGTCTGTCAATGCTTGACTGCTGATTTGATGCCTGTGTCACAGGAGTGATATCACCAAATTGTGGAGTCATCTCAAGCTGTGCTGCTGCCGACTGTCCAAGATCTGTGATGGCATCGTCAACAAGATCAGTATTGTCAGAGATACCTCCGGCAAGACCCTCAGCTATCATCTGACCAGCCCATGCTGCCAACTTAGATGGTGATGCTATTCCGAAATAATCACATATGCCATTCCAGATATAATCACCAATCTGGCTGATTGCATCAGCTAGTGTGTCAAGAATAGATAGCAGTCCGTCTTTAATACCGAGCAATATGTTTTTACCAATCTCAAGCCAGTCATAATCATCAAGCGTTGTCACTATGGTACCGATCAATTCACCAACAGCAACCACAAGGTCGGGCAGCGCCTCAATTATACCTGTGACAAGCTCAAGTAATAATGCGCCGCCTTGAGCAAGAATGTCAGGCAGATTGTCCGCCACATTTGTCAAAAACGTTGAAATAACCTCTTGAGCAGATGCTGTGATATCAGGCAAGCTGTCTGTTATGCCTTTGACCATGTCCAAAATTAGATTGACTCCGGCCTCCATAATCGTTGGAGCATTTTCGAGAAAAAAAGTTGTAAACGTGTTGAGCAGCTCACCGGCACCCATGATCAGGTCAGGTATAGCACCCAAAATTCCGTTTAGCAGCTCCAAAATCATCTGACTGCCACTCTCAAGAACTGATGGCAATGCTGATGTGATGCCTGATAGAAATCCATCAACTGTTGCTGAATCCATTCCAAGAATCTCACCGGCTGCAAGGTCAACTGAGCTCCTGAGTCTTGATATGAGATCTCGCCCAACTGATGCCCAGTCTGTATTGATAAGAGCAGAGCCTAGCGCTGCAATGAGATTCCAAGCAGCTTCAACCAGATATGGCGCAGCCTCGACAATTGCACTGACTAGCGATGTGACAATTGAAATTCCTGTCTGCACCAGCTCATCAGGATTATTGTTGAGGATGTTCAGCATGCCAATAATTGTGGAACTGAGACCACTGAGCAGCTCAGGAATACCCTCAAATATATTGCCAAGCATTGGCAAGAGGTTGTTTAATACGAAATTTTGAACAGACTCCCCAAGAGTTGCAAGAGCCGGTCCTATATCCTCACCAAGAGCAAGATTTGCAAGGAGATTCTCTCCGGCTGCTTTCATTGCTCCAAGTGATCCCGAAAAGGTCTCTGATGCCTCCTCTGCTGCCACTCCTGTGAGTCCAAGATCTTCCTGAATGACATGAATTGCAGAATAAACATCACCCAGATTGTCAATGTCATACTCTACTCCAGAGAGCTCTTTTGCATCTGCAAGGAGTCTCTCCATCTCTGATTTTGTACCACCATACCCTAATTTGCATTGTTGTTAATCTGCATCTTTATTGAATCGGATTTATAAATGCAGTTCAGACTATCGCTTCACCCTCTCGGGTGCTCTCTCACTTAGTCGTTCACGCTGGCTTTACCCTTGCGCCCTGTTGTCCTATCCGTAGGAGTTCCAAGTCAATCAGAGAGAGTTCGCATTCCGCCCTTTATTTATGCGGCGGATGCCCCCATTGTGTTAAGGTTGTCGAGCATGGTGTAATTTTGTTTTGCAAAGCCTTGATATGCAGTTTGTATTGAACCAATATCAGTGCCCATCTTGGCTGAGTTGTCAGCCATGTCAAGAATTGCAACATTTGCAGCCTCAACTGCCTCAGCATCAGAGTCATATGCCTGTTTTAACGCTGCGCCAAATGAGACAGCTTGTTCTGCATAACTATTGGCAGAGATTCCGGCTGCTGCTGCCTCAGTTGCATATGCTTTGGCAGCGTCTGCTGCATCACCATACAGAGTTTCAAGGCCGCCAAAAGACTGCTGGAGATTGCCACCAGCTTCAAGCGCTGTTTTGATAGTTCCACCAATTCCGGCTGCAACAATTGCAGACTTTATGGCTCCGGCAATACTGAATCCGGCTGATTGTCCGGCGCTTGTGGCTTCTCCGCCAATAGCACTTGAGATTGATCCACTGATACCTTGGGCTGATGGCACAATCTGCACATACGCTTTTCCAAGTTCAGCACTCATTGATCATCCTCTCTCTTTCTTTTTCAAAGTCCTCACCCGACTCAAATCCAACAACTTCATTGGCTTTTTGAGTGTTCTGAGTTAATAAGGCAACAAACGAGCTTGGTCTGTCTTTTCCTTTTCTTCCGTTTTCAGAATTGAGCCAAGCATTGATTGCAGTTCCATCAGCAATATGGGCTAAAAGCAGATACTCAAGATCTACCTTTAGCCCAGTGATTTTCTTGCCGATTCTTGAATTGATTCCCAGTCCACAGGCAAGCGTTGCTGTGTACTCAGCCGGGAACCCATACAAGTCATAAATGTGATAAACTTCCGCAAAATCACACATGAGTGCATCCTCGTCAAGTGCAATCAGGCTTGCGAGTGCCCGGATTTTTTTCCTTTATCGCCAAGCAGATTCATTATTTCTAGAAACTCCGAAATCATACTCGCTGCCGGCACATTGCCTTTTTCGTCTTTGACATGTTCCATGAGAGCACTTTCACCATCATCCCCAAGCAAATAATTGAGAGCATCTGCCATTGCAACAAATCCGCTCTCATCTTTTGACCATTTTGCAAGTAATTTGGTAAACCGCCAATCCTGTGCTCTCTCAACACTTACATCACAGACAAATCCGCTCTTTGTCTTGATCTTCATATGCATTTACTCCTTTTTAAGCTGATGGAACATTTCCGGCTTTCTGGATGTACTCAATGTGAGTGTCTCCGTTCTCGTCCGGGGTGCAATCAACAGTTGTCTCATAACCAACAGGGTCAGAGTCGTTGTATACGATCTCAGCAACATCTGATATCTTGCAACGAGGAATGACAATCCTCTTGAGAATATTGCCTCTCATAATAGTGTCAATGACAATTGACCTCTCAGGTGCATCTGAGCTATTGACATGGATTGTGAGTCCAGTTTCAAGATCACCTGACACATTGTCCTCTCCATAGGTGTATCCAAGTACATCCTTGTTGAGAGCTTCAATCAGCTTATATTTGAATGTGTCCTCTTTGGATTTCTGAGTGACAAGGACTGTATCACCGCCCCATGCCTTGGTTTTCTCTGACTCGATTGCTGTGCCATTGGTTGTGCCATCTTCCGACACATAGCCAAGGCCTCTGAATGCCGGGTCAAGAGGATCAATTGCATTAGTTGGGAGAGGTGTTCCAATATTCGCTGTGTATATCGCACCGCCAACTTTTGGCTTTGCAGCACTGACATTTGCAGCTGTTGACATATCTTTTTCCTCCTTAATAGTGAACTATCTCAAAAAGCGCTTGATATCTGTATCTTTTTGAGCTGGAGTCTGTAAAGTTATAATCACCGTTGAGGTTCACACTTGTGATCTCTTCAACAGTGATTAAACCCTTTAATCCATCCAGCATCCACTCCTTGACCTCATCATTGAGCAATGCTGCCTCATAGAGTGATGGAGCATAGCTCTGAATGGTCAAGATTGATGAATTAATATACTCTTCCTGAGTGCCCCCTGTTTTCTCGATAATGACATAAGATGAGGCTGGATTCTTTGGGACTTCCATGAGAACAGGGACACTCAGCTTTGACTCAAGGAATTCCTTGACCTTTGTTTCAATCATGATCCAAATACCGCCTTTATTATTGTGTTGTCGCTCAGATTCTCTTTTTTAGCAGCATAGGTGACAGCAGCCACCTGAGCATTGACTCGGTTTGTGCCTGTGTGAGTCGTGACCTCATAACCATCCCCAAGCTTTCCAAGGGCATTGTTTGCATATTCCTGACATACATCCATCATTTCTTTTGACCTCAATAGATCTCTGACACCTTCTGTATTGAGTACAACTCTAACTTTAGCCATATGCCTCACACCTTACTTTCATATGCCATGGAATCTGACTGGGAATATTCTCTTCAATTCCTGTGATGGGGAATCCAAATGTCTTGACTGTGTGTGTGAGTCCATAAGCATCAACCCATGAGACCTTTTTGTCCATCCAGTCATGAGTGTCACCTTTGGGAATTGCCAGCATATATCGGATTGTCTTGCCATAGAGCTGTGTTGATGTGGTGATGTCATCTGTTGATGGTTCACCAACAAGCACATTGTCAACCATGACAGGCACTTCCTCATATATTGGAGCGCCAAAAGGATCAGTCCCAGTCTGGACATCCTGATATAAAAGCACACTTATTCCTTGCAGCCTTGCCATATGAATTCACTCCCTATCTGCTGTGTTAAGAGTCCAAGCTTTTTTAAATCGTTGTTGAGAATAGAATTTGCAATTCCACCACCAGCAACAGCAAATGTCCCACTCCATGTGTACCCAAGCGCAGATTGTGACTCCTGTGACATAGCATCACCCTGAGTGTTCTGTCTCAGGATTCTTGTCACAACATCAACAGTGACAATCTTGACTATGCTCCCATAAGTTGGATCTGTGACAATCGCCTCATCAATGTCCTTGCCATGGTCCTTGCCAAGGACTCTGATCTCATCAGATACAAGAGGGAGCAGAGCCTCCGCCCTTGACTGTTCCTCTGATGTGAGTGGTCTCCAGAGTGTCTGGATATCTTCAACTGTTGCAAATGGTGTGCTCATTTCTTTGTCCTCTTCTTTGTGGCCTTTTTTGGTGCCTTGATAGGCTCTGTGACAGGCTGTTCCTCTTCAATAACCAAAGGCTCCGCTTTGGGAGCCTCTGGAATCTTAGGGGAACTCGCTTTCAAAGGCTCCCAGTTGGGAGCCTTGATGACCGAACTTGTTATGATCTCAGCGCCTGTCTTTACGTTTCTGTAAATCATAGCGCCTCCCATCTATCAGGCAGATGCTCCAGCCTTAACAAGAGCAAATGCATCCTTGTCAAGAATGCCCCAACCAATGTATGCCTCACCTCTGATGTATACCTGATTGTGACCCTTGAGGTCATAGCCTGAATTGTCAGGATCACCATACTCGATGACCTCGATTGGGATCTCACGAGCAAAGCCCCACTTGAAATAATCAGCAAAGTTTCCAACAAGAGCTCTGTCAAGAGACTGATTAAAGCTCATTGTTGTGTTGGAATCTGCTGCAAGTCCGTTGAGGGATGTGAGTGTTGAGCCCCATCCAAGCTCAGGGAACAGAGGCAGATTGGAGTCCTTTGCAGTCTTTAATGCTGCAAGGGCTGATTTCATGGCTGGCGCTATTGCAAGGCCTGTGACATCAATCTCATCACCAATGAGACCAATTCCAGCCTGAATGTTATCCTGAGGAGCGCTTGAATCAAAGATGACAATGTTCTCAACGATGTCATCAAAATTCTTGTTATTGAGCGCTGCTGCTTTCTGCTTAGATCTTGGATTAACACCATGGATTGCCATGATATCAAGACCTCTTGCAACCTTTTTAGCAAAGCCATCTGCAAAGGCTGTGAGATACTGCAATCTCACTGTCTCTGTGCCATATCTGAACTCGTCACTTACACGGAAACCATACTCAACCTTAACAGGCTGCATGGTGAATGGTGCAATTGTAGCGCCACCATTGGACTTGGCTCCGTTCTCAGCAACAAGGTCAACCTCATTGTCCAGAGAAAATGTGAAAATTGTCTCTCCGTTGAATGGTATTGGCTCAGATGCAGAGAGTCTTGCAAGAGAGCTCTTGCCCTTTACTTTTGAAAAAAGCTGCTCTGTCACTACTGGAGGGAGCAGTGTTCCTCTTGATAATGTATTTCCCATAGTATCCTCCTTAATTCTGCATGTTGGCTGTCAGCTGCGTTGCAAACTGAGCCATTGCAGCGTCAAATGTGTTGGCTTGTGATCCGCCCTGACCACCCAAGTGGAGTGGCGGTGTTGTGCCACCTGTTGAACCTGTGCCAAGTCCCTCAAGAAGGAGCTGAGCATCTGCCTTGAGCTCTTCCTCTGTGGTGCCCACAAGTCTACTTGCAAGCTTTATTGGCACATTGTTATCAATGGCAACTTTGGTCTTGAGGTTTGAGACTTCTGCATCCTCTGCCCTCTTTGTGAGTTTTGACACAGTCTCGTCAAATGTCTGGAGCTTGACTTTGGCATCCTCCACAAGCTTGTTGGCATTCTTAATCTTCTTTTCATAATCGTCTTTCATAGACTGCACAGCCTCAGGTGACAGGTAATCCTTGTAGGTATCAGCCACTTCTCTGTCTTTTTGCTCAAGCCTTTTTTTGATGATCTTGTCCAATTCTTCCTGTGTCTCGATTACTTTAAAATCACTCACTTTGTTTCCTCCTGAATAACTTGATAAATATGTTGACTGTTCAAACCATCTTTTAATGACTTCTTCTGTTCCCTTTGGTCTATCTTTTGCCCTCTCAATGCACTTGTTAATTGATGTGTCTAGCACAACAATTTCTGCATTTGCTTTCTGATATTGTTCAAGGTGTTCTTTGGTCGGTAATGTATCAATCAGCCAATATTCCCCTTTTCCAGAAAGTGCGTGCTTGATAGCCATGTTTCTAGCTTTTAGCGCAACCTCAAAAGGCTCACCACTTGCGTGATAATCGCTGCCTCCAAAAGCGCTGGCGATTTTATCAAGGTCAATAATCAAATCGTTTTCCTTAGAATGATTAGTGACATATGTGGTTTTACCTGAGCAAGGAGCGCCACAGATAACGTGCAGCATATTTACCACCCGTTTTCAGTCGGTGTGCATATTGATTTGTAAAACATATTTCTCTCCTCTTTTTTCCGTTGAGTAACGTATTTTTTTGTATTAAAAAAGCACCCACAAAAGGTGCTTTCTAATAGCTTATAGATTGAGGTTTCCGGGCTTCTTTGGTGATGGAGCATATCCAAAAGGCAAGGATCATAGAATCCATGACTGCAATGTCATAGGAATCCACAAGGGATTTATATCCAAAACCGCCCTGAGAGCCAATGAGCCTCTTGCCGCAATTTGTGACAATGTTCCTGAGGCCATCCTGTCCCATATGGACTATATCTTTTGAATACACAGCCTGTTCAAACATTGCATTTGCTGCAATGATCTCACCAACCTTGGGGAGCACAGGCTCCTTTTTGATGCCATGTTCTTTCATTTGGTCTGCAAGGACTTGCTGACCAGATGCTCCATCAATGACCACTTTCTCAATCTTTTGATTATAGAGATATTCAAACATCCAGCCATTTCCGGCTCTGACAGGATTGCAAGCAATGACCTCCACAAATATCCGTCCATCCTCTGTCTTGGATGCAATTGTCATGGCTGCATTGACTCCGTCTTTGCCATACTTAATGCCAATGTATTTCTTGGCTTTAAGTGCTGGCATCTTGTCAGCCTTTAATGCATCCCAGTCAGCCTCAGAGAATTCTGATTTTTGGTTGAAACTGCACCAGAATCCAAGTCTTTGGATGTTGAAATCAAGATCATCACCTGTGAGCTCATTCCTGATGTTTCGCTCTTTGATTATCTTGCCATAACTTGGATTGTATCTCTTCCACAGTTCCGGGTCATTTAGTGCATCTCCCTCAACCATCTCGGGAGTTGACCACTCTGCCCAGCCTGTGTCAAGAGCTTTGCCCTCAAGGACCTTAGACCTTATCCTTGGAAAAACATCACCCTCTGATGTGACTGTTGGCGGAGTCCCAACAAAAATGGTCTGAGGATTCTTTGATGCTGATACTGTATAGAGGAGCGCTGACTCTTGCTTTGAGGTGTACTCTTGAGCCTCATCAATGACAAGGAGATCAAAGCCCTCACCAAGACCACCATTGTTGGTCCTTGTCCTAAAATCAATTATGCCTCCGCCTGAGATCTCGATGTGCTCAAGTCCATATTGCTTGTATGCATAAAATGACTTTTCGGGCATCTCCTTTTTCTTTTTGGAGTGCTCTTGGTAGCCTGACTTTTTTAGCAACGTGTAAAGCCTGTTGAAAGCGTCATGTGATGTTGTGGTCCTGTGAGCTGTGTGACATATTTTCTCTTTAAGCTCAACAAGGCCATACATCTCACGAGCAGCCAAGACCTCACCTTTACCATTTCGTCTTGAGAGGCCGATGCAGTATTTGGAGTATTGCCATTCACCCTGTGCAGTTGTAGACATGATTGCTTTGATCTGTCTTTGCTGCCATACAAGGAGAGTCTGTCCTGTGCTGGAGTATAACTTGACAGCTTTGGTGCCAAGTGTTTTTGTGGACTTTGTGAGTTTAACATTGGTAAAAGAGGGATTTTGATTATCAATCCTCATCTTTTACCTCCCACTTGTCCTCTTTTCTTTTGCTTTTTCGTAGGCCGAGAGCCTCTCCTCAGGTTTCATCCTCTTATATTTGCGGTTATTTTTCCGCTGGTCTTTGGACTCCATGGTTGATGTGACCATGTCCCTATATATGAGATTTGCCTGTTCAGCTCTCTCTGCTGCGGAGATCACCCTTGAGGGTTCTCCGGCTTTTTTGCGCTCCTCGATCTGTTCCGGGGAACTCTCCCATTGTCTCTTGGTCCATACATTCTGAGCCTTGCGCCCACACTTATATGTCACAATACATCTGCAATATTTATGACGCTTGTAAATATCAGGTGGAGCTTTGTCATAATCATATGTTCCGGCAAGCTCTGCACACCAGTCACAACAGTTGAATGCAACCTCTCTTGTGATAGTTGCCTTGAGCCCAACATCATTTCTGACTTTGGCATTTTCTTTGACATAATCATCAAAGAATGCCTCAGAGTTGTTGATAATAGGTTCATCAAGCCATGCAAGAGCATCCTCAAGAGATATGCCCTCTTTGGTCATCATGTCAATGAGCCCTTGGACTCGCTCCTCCGGGAAATCCGCTTTGACTGCCCCAAGGCCAATGCCGGCATCCTTGTCAATTATCTTTTGGATGTCGGCTGCAACCTCATTGGTCAGTTCATAATTGTTTTGCAGCGCCGGAGTGACAGTCCTTTTTGCAATGTTATAGTAGAGCTTGCCATCAGGGAGCGTCTCGGCTGTCAGATTAGATGTCAGAGCCCTTGAGAGATTCTCACCCAAGCGCTCTGCATAATCATGTCCATCCGTCATTGTGGCTGTTCCGTCCCTGATCCTTTTAGTGATCTGAGCAATCCGCCTGTCTTTCATGACTCCTGACTGAAAAGATGTCTGGATTCGTTCATTTAAGACAGGAACCACATCTGTTGCCATATTGCACCGCCTTTCCCCACCATATATTTTGGCATGATAAAAGAGCGCTGGCGGACAACGCTCTCATTGTTTGCAACCAATGTCATGCCACACCAAATGCGTATAGCATCTAATGCCTAAAAGATCTCTCTTGTAAGATTTCTCATCTCTTTGTCAAATGCAGCTCTCGCTGATACTCTCTCATCAACAATGACAAGGTCCTCAGGGATGCCTCTCCATGACTCAAAGTCTACATCATAGACAACTGCACCATTTTCCTCTCTTGCAGATCTGATGACAGCCGGGATGAGAACATCCTGACCTGTGTTGTATTTTGTGACCATTTTTCCTCCTTATATTCCAGTTAACTCAAAGATTTTGTCATCTGTCAGATAATCTGGAATTGTTGTGTTTATCTTCTGGATAGCATCACCTATTCCGCCAAGCATTGAGACATCAGCCGGGAATGCCGGTGCCCATATTGGCTTGGTGATGGTGATCTGCTGCCTTGTGTATGCATAATCATCTCTGATGCATGCTGCAAGGAATCCGGCATTTAATATTCCAATGTTGAATGTCCTTTGAGCAGCCTTAGCTGTGAGCCTTAGTGACTCATGAGCAGCCTTGATTGCATCATAGCTTGATGGATTAGACTGAGGGAATCCAAGATCATCCAATGTGAGTCCCATCTCTCCAGCAAATAGTGATGCAAACATCTTGAGCTGCTCTACATGAGGAGCCATTGACTGTTGCGAGAACTGACCAACTTTGACATGGTCCTGACCATCCTCGTTGAGTGTGAATCTCATCATTGCAGACATAGCTGCTGCCCACTTGTCAAGCTTCTGGGCATCAGGATCTGTTCCTGTGATCCACTTTTGTGGGAATGAATAAAATTCTGCGCTTATTTCGGAGCGCTTGATGGTTCTTAAAGCTGACCCAACCAGTGACATGGCTGCTCTTGATATCCTTGAGTGACCCATGGGTCTTTTTGCATCAGGCTTGAAAACCATCGGCACAAGCATTGGCTCCTTGATCTTGTATGACCTATAATCCACCAGCTCACCATTGTCATAAAATGCTGTCCACTCATGCGTGAAATATGCCTCTTTGACAGGCTGCATTGCTGCGTTACGCTCAAGCACAGCATAACCCTCATTGAGGAGCCCTGTGGTCGGATTGATAATGCCTGTTGCATCATCAGCATTTATGACCTGAATCCTTGGGAACCCTGTCTCATCTTCTGAAATATAAACAAATGACACAGCACCGATCAGAGCGCCCTTGACCGCAGATGGGAAAAACACATCCTTGTTGTTGGCAGAAAAGATCTCCTCAAAGCCAAATACATCATCCCTAAATCCAAAAAAATCCAATCTGTCTGCCAGAGAGTCAACACCTTTGGCACACCAGCCAACACAAGAATTCCACCACCGCAGTTCTGGTGGAGAGGATATCCCAAAATCGAATGTGTTGTTCTTCATATCATAATATTGATATCTCAGCCACACTCTGGATCTTTTTATGTTTAATAAGTTTTTGAGCGCTTCAACTCCGATATATTCCATGGCATCACCTGTCTAATACATAATTTTATCGCTCTTATAGCTATTGCATTTTCTATGAGCCAGCCAAACATTGTCCCAGCAATGCAAACCGCCTTTTGATAATGGTTGTATATGGTCAATGCTTGGATAATACTCACCACAGATTGTTGTCCCATTAATTCTCTGCTTATCTGTCCACTCAACTTTGAGTCCACAGATTTGACAGATGTTATTATACTTTTTAGCGACTTTTATAAGTGTGATATCCTTATCTACAATTTTCCCCTTGAGCCTTTTCCTGTCCTTTGGATGAGTCTTTCTTTCACATTTCTTTGAACAATACTTACTGAATGGATGATGAGCTATGTATTTTTTGCCACATACTACGCAAACATGCTCCTCATTATACTGTTGCCAATATTGGATGTTAGCCTGTTTTATTTTTTCTTTTTCAGCTAATATTTTTTGTCTTTCCTTGGCTTTATTCTTTGCCATGAGTGCTTTGTCTTTGTCAAGTTTTGCCTTGCGCTTAAGGCTCATTATGTGCCTTTCCTCAGCACTAATATAATTTGGATGTCTGTTGGCATATCGCTCTCTATCTTTTTCCTTATTTTTGTTATGATACGCAACAGAGCATTCATCTGAGCATGTAATTTTTCTTGATTTATATGTTTCAAAGTCCTGACCACAAATTGGACAAATCTTTTTGAGCAGTCCATGATCTTTAATTGCCCCATGATAAATTAGACTGCATCTTTTTGAGCAAAATTTGGTCTTGTATTTTGGTAGCTCACACCCACATTGGATGCAGACCTTTTCACGCTTGCCAACATAATTGATTCTTTTGTTTTCTTTGTCTTGTGATCTCCGGCATTCTGATGAACAGTATTTTGAGCCTATTCGCTTTGCCTCATACTCTGTGCCACAGACCTGACACCTCTGGATGTATCTTTTTTCGCTCATAATAACCGCCTTAGTTATTTATTGCCTAATATCAAGGCTCTGCAATCACTAGGCTTGTGACTTTTGGGAGCTACCCTAGCAGAGCCATAATGCTATTTTACACAATGGGGAGCGCTTGCGCTCCCCATTGTTAAATTTTTTAACAAGGTCTTTCGATTTTCCGAGATACGGAAGCA